>JALWZJ010000017.1 GCA_027002625.1 Campylobacterales bacterium | reverse complement strand
GTCTTGAAAACTCGATGAGGTTTCACTTTGCAAACAGTCGATCCTTTAGAAAAAAGTTTTTTCACGCTTGGGCCGCTTTAAAATGGCGGGATCCAGATTTTGAGTGTGAATCAGCGCGAAGTTGAACGGTGTATTATACAAAATTTCTTTGAGCTCATCAATCGTGGAGTAGCATCGAAATCCCGGGAGCTTTTTTCGAGAGAGAAAAAGCGATTTTGCCCAAGGGGCTTGAGAGAGGAGGTACTCTTTTTCTTTTTTGAGTAGTTTTGCATCGGGTTCCAAAACGAACACCTTTTCACTTTTTCCAAACTCTTGGGGAGTGAATGTGTGGTCTACAAAGATGGGCTGAAAGTGGGGAAACCGCTCCAAAGCGCCAAACTGGAGTTCGAACTGAAACTCTTTGCCCAGTGCCAAAAGCTTTCTGAGTGGAGGCAAAAAGATCCGGGCCAGCCGTATCCTTTCATAAAAATGCCCTTCAATTACAAAAGAGGTTTCGAACAGATAGGTTTGTATGATGCGAATATCGATAGAAGGCAAAGTGGGTGTGGATAGTTCCAAGGCCTTTGTGTGGGATGGATAGAGGAGCAGATCTGGCTTTTGCTCCTGGAGAGTGTGCAATGTCTCGAATGGATCTTCGAAGAGATGGATACGTCGATCGTGGATGAGGGTGTTGGCCAAATCCCACTCCAGATCATCCACTCCCACCGCCGGTATCTGAGATTGCAAAAGCAAAAATCGTACCAGACGCAAAGCGGCTTGTGAAAGATCGGGTACCTTGATCCAGGCGATCTCTTGGTCGCTTATCTGGATCCACCCCTCATATGCGATGGCGTAGGCGCCCGCTTTGATCGCCTCATCCACTTGGGATTTGTCTTTGGCCAAAAAGAGACTTCCTCTTCGTATCTGCTGCGGCTGTGAGCCTATATGGGAGATTTGGGTGATGGAAGGGGAGTTTTTGAGCTCGCCTCCGATCAAGGAGACGAGATTGTCCAGTCTCATTTGACGGGTGTACCCTCTTTTTTGCTGGTTTTGGGGCCTACGAGGGTGAGGCCGTTTTCATCTTTGGCCGCCAGGATCATCCCTTCGCTGATATGGCCCATCAGTTTGGCCGGTTTGAGGTTGGCCACCACACAGACCTGTTCACCGATGAGCTCTTTGGGTGTGTAGTACTCTTTGATACCGGCGATGATCTGGCGAGGCCGCTCCTCTCCCAGGTCCACCATGAGCTTGAGAAGTTTTTTGCTTTTTGGAAGTTCTTCAGCTTCTTTGATGGTGCCTACTTTGATCTGGACTTTGAAAAATTCGTCAATGGTGATGAGCCCTTCCTCTTTCTTGGGCTCTTGCGCTTTTTTCTCCACCATCAAAGGCTCCTCGATTTTTGGAAAAAGAGGAGGGATCTTTTTGATACGAAAATCGCTCAAAAGCTCGAAACGGTCGATATACTTGGCATAGCTCTCCTGGTCGATCCCAAATCCCAAAGCCTCGGCGATGGCTTGAGTGGTTTTGGGCATCACGGGATGGAGCATCAACGCCACTTTGGCCAAAATATTGGCCACAAGAGCCACGAGGGCCATCGCTTCTTCTTCTTTGCCTTCCTTCATCTTCGCCCAAGGAGTATGACGGTCGATCGCTTTGTTGGCTACTGAGAGGGCTTGCCAGAGCTCTTCGAGGAATTTGTGCCACTTCATATCCTCGATAAGAGGGGGGAGAGCTTCTATAATATTACGTACCTCTTGCAACTCCTCTTGGTGGTACTTGGCCACATCCTGACTTTTGATCTCGTAGTCGAAATATTTACCGCTCATTCCGATGATACGGTTGAGCAGGTTGCCAAGATCGTTGCCCAGGTCGTTGTTGATGCGATCGATCAGCGCCTTTTGGCTAAAGTCCCCATCTTGGCCAAAGGGGACTTCACGGAGCAAAAAGTAGCGAAAATTCTCCACCCCATAGGCATCCGCCACCGCTTTTGGATCGATCACGTTGCCTTTGGATTTGCTCATTTTCTGACCATTTCTGGTCCACCAGCCATGTGTTGCGATATGCTTTGGAGTGGGCAGCTCCAGGCTCATCAAAAAGGCCGGCCAGTAGACGGCGTGGAAGCGCAAGATATCCTTGCCCACCAGATGGTAGTCCGCCGGCCAGTAGTACATCAGCCGCTCGTCGGTGCCGTATCCAAGGGCGGTGATGTAGTTGAGCAGTGCGTCGAGCCACACATACATCACATGTTTTGGATCATTGATGGATGGAGGCAGTTTGATCCCCCAATCGAAGCTGGTGCGGGTGATGGAGAGGTCTTGTAGGCCAGATTCGACGAAGCGGATCACTTCGTTCTTTTTCGCTTTTGGCAGGACGAATTTCTCCTCCTTTTGGTAGAGCTCGAGCAGTTTGTCTTGGTATTTGGAGAGGCGAAAGAAGTAGCTCTCCTCCTTGACTATGCTTGTTTGCTTGCCGCAATCTGGACAAAACTCCTCGTCTATAAGCTGCGATTCTGGGAAAAAGGCCTCACAGCTGATGCAGTAGTGCCCCTCGTAGACCCCTTTGTAGATGTCCCCTTTTTGGTACATCTTTTCAAAAGCCTTCTGTACCCCTGCGATATGCTCGGGATCGGTGGTACGGATGAACTTGTCGTAGCTGATCTCAAACTCGTCCCAAAGGGCCTTGAATTTGGCGCTGATCTCGTCGGCATACTCTTTTGGCGTTTTGCCTCGTTTTTTGGCGGCCTCTTCGATCTTTTGGCCATGCTCGTCGGTACCTGTGAGGAAGAAGGTATCGAAGCCTCTGAGCCGAAAGTACCTGGCCGCACTGTCGGCTATGATGGTGGTGTAGGCGTGCCCGATGTGTGGTACGTCGTTGACATAGTAAATAGGTGTGGTGATATATTTTTTCTTCATCTACTCTCCTTAAAATTCAAATCCGCCCCCTTGGCCTTTGTTCATGCTCTCATAGACCGCTTTGACATACGTTTGGCGTATTTCGCAGCCGATGATCTTTTCGCATTTGAGGCAGCTTTTTAGTTTCTTTTGCTCTTGACACTCCTTGAGCTTTTTGAGAGCCTCTTGGAGTGCCGCTTCGTATCGATCAAGCTTGTCCATAGTACTCTTTGACCTTTTGGATCTCGTACATAGAGCCAAAAAAGCAGGGTGTGGTCTCGTGGACTTCATGTGTGGGCAGCTCCAAAAGCCTTCTGCCCAGATCGTCTATGGCGTATCCACCAGCCTTTTCATATATGTTGGCGAAGGGGAAGACCTCGAAGACCTTGCGAAGCTTGCCAGAGGGCTTGTCCGTGGTACCGGGATAGCTAAAAAGACCTCCACCTTTGACGAGGATTTGGTGCAGATCCGGTACCATCCCACCGGAGTAGCGTAGACGATACCCTTCGTCGAAGAGGCTTTGGATCAGCTTTTTGTGATGAGGATACCAGTGCTTTTGGGTGCCACCAGGAGCGTTGAGCTTGCCTTTTTCTTTGAGGGTAAGCTCTTGGAGATAGACAAACTCCTCGTTTTGCAAAACGAAGCGCTCCGCTTTGATGGTGGCGGTGACCAGCTCCACTCTTGGTCCATAGACCACATAGGCCGAGGCAAGGAGATTGGGTCCGTCGAAGCTCTTTTCGTAGATACCAAATATGGAGCCCACACTCAAATCCACATCCACCAGGCTACTGCCATCGAGGGGGTCGTAGCCCACCAGGTATCTGCCATCCTCGTTGATGGTCACGGGATCGCTTTTTTCTTCGCTGGCGAGTACTTTGATGGAAGCCACTTTGCCCAGCTCCTCTTCGATGATCAGATCGCTTCTGACATCGAGCTTGAGCTGCTGCTCGCCAGATTCGTTGGTCCCCTCGTGGTAGCCAAAGTCGGTGCACTGTATCTCTTTGGCTATGCGTTTGGCGCTTCGTTTGATCGCTTCGATGATTTCTGTCATGCTACACCTCTTTTGCGTTTTGGAATATCCACTCTATGATCTGCTCCGGGTCGTTGAGATCGAGTATGGTGATATGAGGAGGGATCTGGCTTCTATCCACGGTATGGTCTATGGCTACCGCCTGGACGAACTCCAGATAGCTTGGATCGATCGCTCCTCGAAAGACTCCGATGCGAGGCAGTGGCAGGTACTTGAGTCCTTCTACCATCAAAAGATCGAAAGAGCCCAGCATCTGTATGATATGGTCGATCTCCTTTGATCGATGGGAAAAGTAGGTGGTGCGAGTAGGAGAGGTGACCACCACCTCAGCTCCCGTTTGGAAAAAGCGGTAGCTGTCCTTGCCTTCTACGTCGAATCTGGCTTTGTCCTTGGGGTCGTGCTTGACGATAGCCACTTGATACTCTGGGATGAGTCGTTTGGCAATTTTTTCGATGATGGTGGTCTTGCCGCTGTTGGATGGTCCCGTAAAGGCCACTGCTCTTCTCACATCGCCCCTTTTTTATCGGCTATTTTATCCAATAAAAAGTTAAGACAAGCTATAATCGAAACAAAAACGGGGATGCCATGAAAAAAATCTGGATGCTATTTTTGCTGTTACCCTTTTTGGTAGGTTGTGCCAACAAAGAGGAGCTCAAAATCTTTCGTGTGGACAAATCCTATGTGGAGGCTTTGCGCTACACCAAAAAGGGCGATATCGCCATCTCTTTGGAAAACAAGGCTTTGTTGATCGCTACCTATCTCAATCCTTTAGGGAAGTGCAGTGGGGATAAGGAGTGCTTTTTCGTGCGGGTCTACATCGACAACGATTTCGACGACCCCAAAAAAGCTGGACTTTTCCATCCAGGATACAATCTCACCCTCAACGGCCACAAGCCCTTGCAGATCAAGGAGTTGGAGAAAGAGAGTCTGTTGGTCAAGCAGATGCCGCTATGTGAGCCATGGTACCATTTCTATCTTGTGACATTTCCCAAAGTCCAGCCTCCTTTGCAGCTTACTTTCTCTCATCCAGACTACGGCTCAGTGACGCTGCCTTTCGAAGCAACGGAGTGAGCTTGGGGTCTTTGCCCAAAATTCGCATATAGATGATGTAGTTGGTCAACACCTTTTTGCCGTACTCTTTGGTTTCTGGATGGCTGACGAGCTCCATAGCGAGCAAGGGGTCGTATTTGCCAAAAAGGGGTAGAACCTCTCTTTTGGTGTAGCCGATCCCGCCGTTGTAGGCGTAGGCGATGAAGAGAGGGTGGTCGAGCTTTTTGGTGAGGTAGCGCAGGTGATCCTTGGCAAAGCCGATGGCCACTGGCTCTTGAAACATCATATCCAGATCGAAATCTTTATAGCCGAGCTTCTTGGCGGTATGTTTGGCCAAAAAGGGCATGAACTGCAAAGGACCCAGGGCGAAAGAGCGTGAGATCGATCCTGGTACGAAGCGGCTCTCCTGGCGTGCCAGGGCGTAGATGAGAGCTTTTTGGGAGATGTTTTGGTCGGCCAGGTAGGGTTTGTAGGGGAGGATGAAGGGGTGTTCGTGATATCGGGATTCCTTCTCCAAAGCCACTGCGTAGAGGCTTTGGGTGTTGCGATAGGCGAGGTGCTCTTTGGGAGGCAATTTCTTTCTCATGGCCTCGCACACGAAGGGGTCGCTTAGATCGATAGGGGCTTTGCCTTTTAGCACGGGAACTTCGTAATTGGTAAAAGGCCTATGGGCCCACTCATGAGCCAAGAGTACATAGAGATCGAGGTCCCAAGAGTGGAGTAGCTTTTTGAGATACTCCTTTTTGTGTGTGAGGCGGTACATCCACAAAAGGGCTCTATCCTTGTGGGATTGGTAGTAGCTTTTGTGGTAGGAGGCTTGCAAGAAAGAAAGAGCGATGGAGCCAAAGCCTTGCCGGATCGCCTCCATCGCCAATAAAAAATCGCTCTGTGCATCCAGCTTTTGGGGATCGAGCAGCAGTAGCGACAGAGCCGGTTTCTTGAGATCTTCGGTGATGCAGTAGCGCACGAACCGTGGAAAGGAGGGCTCTTTGGAGAGTTTTTGAAGAAAAGCTTTTGAGAGATTGTGATCGAAAAATCGGGCTCTATATTTTTTACCAGCCATGAAAAAGGTGCGAAGGAACTGCTTGGGATCGTTTTGTGAGGCTGGATCTTTGGGCAAAAAAGGAGAAAATTTTCGTTTGATCTTTGGAAAAGCGGAGAGTTTTTGAAAGATTCGCTCTTTTTGTTTTTGAGATAGGCTCAAGAGCTTCGCTCCGCTCACTCCCACAGCCAGGCAGCTCCCATCGGCCAAAGGGAGTTTTTGGGCTGGCAGTCGTATACATTGGACTATTTTTTGGATATCTGGATTTTGACTCTTTTTAGCGTAGCGAAAGAAGATTTTGTAAGTGACTCTGTCGGTTAGCTCCAAAGCCCGCTGAGCCTCTTGGGAAGTGATCTTTTGGTCCAAAAATCGCCAGATATAGTAGTCTCTGGTAAGACCTCTTGGCTTGGATTCCAAAAACTGGAGGCTAATCTCTTTGGCCAAAAGGACCAAAGGAAGCAAAAGCCAAAATAGCCTCAAGCCCCCAGCCTGTAGGCCAGATTCATCAATAGCCGCACGAAGAAAAGATCGATGAACTGCAGGGCTATGATGATGATAAGAGGTGCCAGGTCTATGCCTCCGATCACTGTGGGGATATATCGCCGTACCAGCGCGTAGGCAGGCTCCGTGAGGCGATAGAGGGTCTGGACGATGGGGTTGTAAGGATCGGGTCTGACCCAGGTGATGAGGGCAGCGATGATCACTACCCAGATGTAGATATTGATCACCATATGCAGGATTTGAGCTAAAGCTTGCAAAAGTGTGCCGATTATCATCATTGTACTATTCCTTTGATATGGTCTTTAAGAAGTGGATAGAGCTGGGAGATCTCCGGTCCATGAGGAGCTCCGGTGAGCAGTAGCCGCAGGGGTTTGAAAAATCTCTTGCCCTTGAGGCCGCTTCTTTGCATGAGTTCTTTTTTGAAGCTCTCGAAATCTTCGGGTAACTCCATTGAGAGGATCTGCTCTTTGAGGATCTTTGCCTCCTCTTCGAACTCACCAAAATCCCTTTGGCCAAAGATGGCATCCAGTTTGGCTTTGAGCTCTTTGAGGGTGCTGGCCTCTTCGAGATAGAGTTTGGCCAACTCTCCCAGACTCTCGTGGATACCCAGCCTCTTGGCCAGCTCTTGAGGGGAGAGTCTTTCAAGATGGGCTCTATTGATGAAGCGAAGCTTGTCCAGATCGAACTTGGCCGGAGCTTTGGAGATAGAAGAGAGATCGAACCATTGGATCGCTTCATCCAAAGTAAAAATCTCTTTTGGAGTTTTGTTGCCAAGAAGGATCAGATAGTTGGCGATCGCTTGGGGCAAAAATCCCTCGTGCAGTAGCCACTTCACGCTCGAAGCGCTCTCTCGTTTGCTCATCTTCTTGCCCTGGGCGTTGAGGATGATGGGCAGATGGGCGTATTGGATCTCTTTGTCGTATCCGAGCTGCTGGCGGATATGGATCTGCTTAGGGGTATTGCTCACATGATCTTCGCCACGGATGATGAGGCTGATATCGTAGAGCATATCGTCGATGGCACAGGCGAAGTTGTAGGTAGGACGGCCGTCGGCTCTTAGGATCACGAAGCTATCCACCTCGTTGGGGTCGAAAGAGAGCTCGCCTTTGACGATATCCGTGAATGTGATGGGGCTTTTGGGCTTTTTGATGCGCACTACGAAAGGCTTGCCACGTTTTTCGGCCTCTTGGAGGGTGATCTCTTCACATTTGCCGCTGTAGCGGTAGGCTCTTTTTTCTTTTTTGGCTTTTTCTCTCTCGGCTTCGAGCTCTTCGGGAGTACAAAAGCAGGCAAAAGCTTTGTGCTCTTCGAGTAGCTTCTTGGCGAAATTTTGATGAAAGGAAAAATTTTGGCTCTGATAGACCACATCGTCATACTTCAAATCAAAAATCTGTAGAATTTCCAAAATTTCTCGGTCTTTTCCTTCGATATTTCTTTCTATATCGGTATCTTCTATCCGGATCAAAAATCGCTCGTTCCTTTGTTTGGCGACGATATAGTTGAAAATCGCCACGCGAAGATTGCCGATATGCATATCTCCGGTAGGACTTGGCGCAAAGCGTAGCATCTATCTCCTTGATTTTTTGCCTGAGTATATACAAATTTTTGTTAAAATTCAAAACAAAAAGGAAACTTTTGAAAAAAAGGGTAGTGACCAACATCCTCTCACGCGGTTTTGGCAAATTCGCCAGCCACCGTTTTCATCCAATGCTGCAAAAATTTATCAACTACTCTTATGTGAAACTTCTCAAGCTCGATATGAGCGAGTTCAAATCTCCCTCTGCCTATCCTACGCTCAACGATCTTTTTACAAGAGGTCTGCAAAAACAACGAAAAATAGAAGATGGCGTGGTCTCTCCCACCGACTC
>JALWZJ010000016.1 GCA_027002625.1 Campylobacterales bacterium | reverse complement strand
TCTCCAGCCACGAAGAGTGTCCCGCCGGTGGCTCCATACAAGCAGGTGTTACCGGCCAGACTGAAGTTCTCTTTGCCCGTTTTGGAGGTGATGATGATCTTGCCACCATTCATCCCCTTGCCCACGTAGTCGTTGCCGGCACCTACGAGATTGATGGTCACACCGTTGATGAGAAAGGCTCCCAGACTCTGTCCGGCCACACCTTCGAGATTGATACGAATAGCATCGTCTCTTAATCCATCGTCACCATAGTATTTGGCTATCTCACCGCTGATTCTGGCACCGAAGCTTCTGTTGATGTTGGAGATGGTTTTGTTGAGGATCACCGAGTGGTTTGGATTTTCGATAGCGGCATAGACCTCTTTGAGGATCTGCTTTTCATATTCGTTGCTATCGAAAGGCTCGTTGGATGGTACCTGACAGGTATCCACACCATCCACTCTTCGCAAAATATTCGAAAAGTCGAATTTTTTGGCCAAATCGGCCTCCACCACTTCGAGTAGATCGGTACGTCCGATGATATCTTCGAGCCGCTTGTAGCCAAGCTGCGCCAGGATCTTTCGCACATCCTCGGCTACGAGGGTAAAATAGTTGATGAGGCGATCGACGGTCCCTACGTAGTGCTCCCGCAAAAATTCGTTTTGGGTGGCGATCCCTACGGTACAGCGGTTGAGATGGCATACTCTTAGGATCTTACATCCAATGATCGTGAGCACTCCGGTACCAAAAGCGTAGCTCTCCGCTCCCATGATGGCCGCTTTGACGATATCAAGACCAGTTTTGAGTCCTCCGTCGGTCTGCAGCTCCACAAGTTGGCGCAAATGGTTGAGCTTGAGAGAGTTGTGGGCTTCTGTGAGTCCCAGCTCCCAAGGGTTTCCGGCAAACTTGATGGAGGTCAGAGGTGCGGCTCCCGTCCCCCCGTCACCGCCACTGATGATGATCTTGTCCGCATAAGCTTTGGCCACACCTGTGGCGATGGTACCCACACCTGCGGTGGAGACCAGCTTGACCGCTACCTTGGCATCTGGATTGACCTGCTTGAGATCGAATATGAGCTGAGCCAGATCCTCGATGGAGTAGATGTCGTGATGGGGTGGTGGAGAGATGAGCGTGACGCCTGGCATCGTATGGCGAAGCTTGGCGATGAGTGCCGTCACTTTATGGCCAGGTAGCTGTCCTCCCTCTCCCGGTTTCGCTCCTTGGGCGATCTTGATCTGGATCTCCTCCGCACTTCGAAGATAGGCTGGCGTCACACCGAAGCGTCCACTGGCGACCTGTTTGATTTTGGAGTTTTTGATGGTACCAAAGCGTCTTGGATCCTCCCCGCCTTCACCCGAGTTGCTTTTGGCTCCGATTTTGTTCATCGCTTCGGCGATACACTCGTGAGCTTCGGGACTGATGGAGCCCAGACTCATAGCCGCCGAGTCGAAGCGCTTGAAGATATCTTCGATAGGCTCCACCTCATCCAAGGAGATGGACTCTTTGTCGCTATGAAACTCGAAAAAGTCTCGAATGAATTTGAGTCCTCTGCCATCCACCATCCTTTTGAGCTCTTGGTAGTCTCTTTCGTCTCCTGTGATGGAGACTTTGTGGATTTGGTTGACGGTATTTGGAGAAAAATCGTGGTATTCGCTGCCATCGATATACTTGTAGTAGCCTCCAAGCTCCAGTGGGAAGATCCTCTTTTCCAGATCGATCTCGTAGGCTTTTTTGTGGTAGCTCTCCAGCCGCTTTTCGATATCTTCGTAACCCAGACCCGGCAAAAGGGCATGGGAGTTGGTGAAGCACTCGCTCACCAGCTCTTTATCCAGTCCCAGCACATCGAACAGCCCGGAGTTGCGGTACGAAGCGATGGTGGAGATCCCCATCTTGGACATGATCTTCAAAAATCCCCCATTGAGGGCATTGACCACGTTTTTGAAGTTGTTGCGTAGCTCGAAAGGAGTGAGATCTTGCTTCTTGAGCTTTTCGTAGACCGTGGCAAAAAGCAGATAGGGATAGACCGCACTGGCCCCATAGGCCACCATCACAGCAGCCGAATGGGAGTCGTGTACTTCACCGGTGACTGCGACGATAGATACGAGATGACGCACCCCCTCGTCCAGTAGCTTTTTGTTGAGGCGCCCGATCACCATCGCCATAGGCATGGTCTTGCGATGGGGGCTTAGCTCTCTGTCATCCAAAAAGACGATACGTACCCCCTCCTCTTTGACGGATCGGACTATCTCGTCGGTAAGATCTTCGAGACTTTTTTTGAGATCTTTTTCGAAGATAGTCGAAAACGTCTTGTTTTTGTAGCAAGCCTGATAGCGTGGATGCTTCTCATCCCCATACGAGCGCAACACATCCATCTTCTCTTTGATTAGGATGGGCGAGATCGCCTTGAGCCTGATGGCGTGATCTGGATCTTCATCCAAGATATTGTGGATCTCTCCAAAGCCCGTATTGAGACTCATGACGATCTTTTCACGGATCGGATCGATAGGCGGGTTGGTCACCTGGGCGAATTTTTGCTTGAAAAAGTCGGTGAAAGCTCGCTGCTTGTCACTAAAAGCGGCCATAGGCGTATCGTCACCCATACTTCCTACCGCCTCTTTGCCCTCTTTGATCATCGGCTCGATCACCTGCTCGATCAACTCATGGGTGATATTGTAGTAGCGCTGCTTATGTACCACATCTTCGAGCTCGTACTCTTCCACGTTGCCAAAGGGAGTCTCGATATGCTCTTGCAAGTAGACCATATTTTGGTTGAGCCACTGATCGTAGGGGTTGGAGTTTTTGAGATAGTCGTTGATATCTTCATTTTTGAGCACTACCCCGTATTTGAGATCGAGTGCTATCATCTCCCCACTTTGCAAGCGCCCACGCTCCAGGATATTCTCCTCGGGCACACCGAGGATACCGTACTCGCTGGCTATGATGAGGCGGCGATCTTTGGTGATGATATATTTGGCCGGACGCAGACCGTTTCTATCGAGCACACATCCGATATACCTACCATCACATAGACTCACCGCAGCCGGTCCATCCCACGCCTCGAAGCAGGTACTGGTATATTCGTAGAAGGCTCGCAGCTTCGCATCCATATGGGGAGCGTTTTGCCAAGGAGCGGGGATCAAGGCACGGGCCGCTTTGAAAAACTCCATCCCATTGACGATCAAAAACTCGAAAAAGTTGTCCAAACTCTTGCTATCGCTCGCTTCTGGCTCGAGTGGAGGCAAGATCCGCTCCAGCTCCTCGGGAGTGAACACCTCGCTCTTCAAAGCTTCGCATTTGGCCAAAACGTTGTAGCGATTGGCCGTGACGGAGTTGATCTCTCCGTTGTGGGCGATCATACGAAAGGGTTGGGCCAGATTCCATTTAGGAAGCGTATTGGTAGAGAAGCGTTGATGAAAAAGGGCGTAGCTCGCTTCGAAATCCTTGTCCTGAAGATCTGGGTAGAACTGCTTGATGTAGGTGGGCATCACCAGCCCTTTGTAAGCGATGGTCTTGCTCGAAAAGCTCGGGATATAAAAGTCCTCGTCCCCCTCCAGCGCCTTTTCGATCTCTCGTCTGGTAAGGTAGAGCAGCGCATCAAAACGCTTGGTGGCGATAAGGGAGTTTGGGGAGACGAAGATCTGGGCGATCTTCGGCAGGGTCTGGAGCGCTTGTTCTCCAAGGGCCTCCTTGTCCACAGGTACCTCTCTGATATGCAATATGCGCAGATCGTTTTTGGCACACTGCTCCTTGATCACCTCGAGATTGGAGTCGTTTTTGTAAAAGACCATGGCGACGGCATAGATGGATGGAAGTACGAACCCCTCTTTTTTGGAGAGCTTTTTGAAAAATTTACGAGGAATGGAAAAAAGAAGCCCACTTCCATCTCCGCTCTTCCCATCGGCGGCGATGGCTCCTCGGTGCATCATCCGCTCAAGAGATCGGATCGCATCCTCAACGTTTTGATGGGAGGGCTTGTTGTCGATACTGGCGAGCAGTCCGAACCCACAGTTGTCTTTGTAGCTTGTCAAGAGATCCATTGAATCCACCCTTTCTCAGGCTTTTAAACCAGTTTTAATATTGTTTTTAGTATAAGATTTTGTATTTTATCGATTTTTTCGTTAATATCTACTTATAAAGAGCATATTGGTGCAAGGATATATCCTCAAAGTAACACGGGCAAAGAACGAAGATCTCATCGTCACCATCCTCACACCCGCCACCATCCATACCTTGTATCGCTTCTATGGAGCCAGACACAGCACCATCAATCTGGGATACAAGATAGATTTCGAGATCGAATACACCCTGGGCTACATGCCAAAGCTTCGGCGTATTACCCATTTGGGATTTTCTTGGCTCAAAACATTGTCCAAAGCACTGATTTGGCAGCGATTCATCACTCTTTTGGCCAAACATCTGGAGGGTATCGAAGAGATCGATCCCTTCTATTTCGAGCTTTTGGAAAAAATCGCCAAGAAGCTTGCCAAACAAGATGCCAAGCGGGTGATGATCGAAAGCTATATAGAACTCTTGCGTTTTGAAGGACGCTTGCACACCCATTTCGAGTGTCTGGTGTGCGAGACCCCCATACAAGAAGACCCGGTATTGGTACGGGCCTTCTTGAGCGCACATAGCTCTTGTATTCCAAAGCGAACGTTCGATAGAAAAAAGATAGAGTATGCGATGCGGTATGCCGATACGCAGTTTTTGGAGGATGAGGAGATAGAAGGATTGTGGCAGATACTCCAAGAGGGACTGTAGCCCTCTTAGTTCTCTTCGAAGTCGTCTACCAAAAAGTCGGCACCTGCGAGAAAACGTCCTCCAAAGTCCACTTTTTGCAAGATTTTCACACCCGTTACAGGATCACTCTTGACCTCATAGAGCTGGGCGTAGACCTGAACCGGATGGAAGATGAAATCCTCCACCTCCATAACGATATCTCCAGCCTCGATGGTAGGGGGCAAGATCGTATCGCAAATCACGTCCAGATACCCTTCTCGCAAGATGTCGTACTGATCGAAAAGTACGGAGCAGTCTACATAGCCGATGGAGAGTGTGGAGGGGTCTATATCCTCTTCTTCCGCATCGATATCCCACAATCCATCACCCTCCAAAGACTGGATATAGTAGACCTCTCCCTCTTCGCTCTCTTGGATCTGTTGTAGTAGATCGACGATGTCTTGGTTTTTGAGGGTGATCTCATCGGGGTAGACCGTTTTGTCTTTTACTTTGATGGTGCACTCCTCAGGATCTACGCCCTGCAGCTCCAGTGGCGGCTCGAAAGCCTCCACCTCTCCTGTCTCCACAAATTCCGTCACCCGCTCGAAAAGCTCTCGCACATCCTCCTTAGACTCGAGGTCGTAATCCTCTACATCGAGGCCTTCTATTTCCATACGAGTCACGTTATACAGACGCACCACTTTTGCAGCACCTTTGATGCTGATAACTCCCATCTACTCTCCTTCGGGTTGATTTTTTTTATTGTATAGAAAATCGAGTACTTTTACAACATACTCGTAGAGCTCTTGAGGAATCTCCTCGTACAGTTCCACCTCGCACAACCGCTCCACCAAAGGGGGATCCTCTTTGATGGGGATGTGGTGCTCCTTGGCCACTTCGATGATCTTTTGGGCGATGTAGCCTCGACCTTTGGCTACCACTTTGATCTTTTTATCCCTCTCTTTGAGGGCTACCGCCTTTTTTTTCATGCTCGAAGATCCATGAAGTTCTCTTTGGCCAAAAAACTTCCTATATCCTCCTGGACGAACTTTTTGACCAAAATATTGGCCACCACTCCCAAAGCCTGTAGCTGCAGTTTGAGCTCGTGACGGCTTCGGTGGAGGATCCGTCGATATATCTCATCCTCTATGCCCATCACCACACTCAAATATCTGCGGTGGAGCACCAGTGTCACATCCACCTGCCCACGATCCACGAAGCCCAGATGGATCTTGCATAGATACACAGGCCTGGAAGTCAGACGTTTGATCACGATACGGCTCTCTTCGAGCTCGGGCCAATCCAGAGGTAGATATCCTATATAGGCGTTGCTCATCTGACCCAAAAGCCAGTAGTTTTGCAACATCTGCACCACGTCCATCACCATATCCGCAGTGGCTCGATCGGGCAGGTCCTGGGCCAAAGAGCGAAGAGCCTGAACGATCGCTTCATGTTCCTTTTTGTGCAAAAAGAGCGATCGCTCGATATCCTCTGCTTTTGGTTTTTTTGGTCCAATCCTCTCAGCCAGCAGCGCCAGTCTCGAATCCATAGGGACCTTGGCCAAAATCTCGGAGATTTTGGCATGAAGCTCCAAAAGCTTGCGTTGTGTGGCACTATCAAAAATCCGCTCGATCAATTTGTGTTTGAGTCTCTCGTCGAAATTGGCCAAAGCCACAATGGTCTTGGCCTGAGTCTCGAAAAGATCCAATGAAGAGAGAAAGGAAAAATCGGAACGCTTAGGAATGATCTGCAGCAGCTGCAGCGTTTTTTTATCGGGCAAGGAGCGCAGCAAAAGTGTCGTCCCCTCCTCCAGTGCCACTTGGGTACGTACTCTCACCCGCTGCCCGCCCACCTCGATCTCCACCTGATCCGCACCGATCACTCGAGTCACTTTGGCCCGGAAAGTTCTCCGGGACCATCCCATTTCTGTGCCAAGATGAAGTACGCTATGCGATGTAAGATCTATTTTCATTGCCCAATTATCGGCAGATGAGAAGTGAAGATTAGACCTTTAACCGCTCTTTGTCGAAGAATGTGTCGTCGTGGATGTGGCGAAAGGAGGCTTTGATATATTTGACCACATCGCTAAAACGCCCCTCCAGCTCTTTGACAAATCGCTTCATATCCTCTCTGACATAAGGCTCTTTGATATCGAAACGCATCGCAGGACAGGCCTCGTCCCCTACGGCCATAAAGCCGTTTCTTTTCACGAATCCCGCCAGCTGCGCCTCTCGCACCTCGATAAGGGGCCTGATCACATGCAGTCCCTTTTGGGTCTTGTAGATTGGAGGCATGGAGCGCATCGTGCCGTTGTAGAACATATTCATAAAAAAGCTCTCGATAGCGTCATCGAGATGGTGACCAAGAGCGAGCTTGTTGAAGCCCTTTTCCATAGCGTAGGTATAGAGCGCTCCTCTACGCATCCTGGAAAAAAAGCTGCAATAGGAGGAGTTTTGGCGGATCTTCTCCTTTGCTATCTCGAAGATCTGGGTCTCGTAGGTATCGTACTCGATCCCATACTCTTCGCAGTGGCGGCGCAAAAAGTCGTAGTTTTCCCCCATACCATAGAGGATCGTCACCGCTTTGAAAGTAAAGTCGTACGGAGCCACTCGCTGGATATGCTTGAGTGCGTGTACCAGTGTCAAGGAGTCCTTGCCGCCACTAAGACCCACCACTATCTTGTCACCGGGTCGTATCAGCTCAAATTCCACATTGGTTCTGGCAACTTGTTTGATCAACTTTTTGCTTAGCTGGGCTCGCTTCATCGAATGATCCGGTCCACCATCGCCATGATAAAGTCGGCACTCTGTTTGGAGGAGTGGCGCAAAAATTCATCAAAATCGAAAGAGGCATCCATATCGGCCGCATCGCTGATGGAGCGAAGCACGAAAAAGGGTACGTCGAAGGCATCGCACACCACGCCCACCGCCGCTCCCTCCATCTCGATCGCATCGGCTCCAAAGGTCTTTTTGATCCACTCTTTCTTGGCTGGATCGGCAATGAACTGATCACCCGTGGCGATGATCCCCTCTTTGAGCTCGATCCCTCGCTCTTTTGCCACCTCTTTGGCCAAAAGCCGCAAAGCAGGGTCAGTCTCTACATAGATTTTACCCTCGGGCACGTAGCCCGGTGGATGGCCAAAAGCGGTGATATCCAGATCGTGCTGGCATAGCTTGGTAGCGGCGACAAGATCACCGATATGAAGCTCCTGGCTCAAAGCACCAGCCACTCCACTAAAAAGAAGACGGTCTACTTTGAAGTGCTGGATCAGTACCGAAGCGCTGAGTGCCGCATAGACCTTGCCAATCTTACTGTAGGCCACCACCACATCCACGCCCTTGTATTTGGCCTCAAAGTAGCGATTACCAGCAATGGTGTGAAGCCTGATACGTTTCATATGCTCCAAAATGAAATCGAGCTCGCTATGGAGTGGGAGCTCTTCGATCTTGGCCAAAATCGGTTCGATCTCCTCGATCATCGCTCCCAATATCCCTATCCTCATCCCCTCTCCTTGGCGTTTTGGGCAATTATACCCAAGAGCGGCTTAAGGCTCCTTCTTGTCGAAGTGGTAGATGGAGTGTGTCGAGGCTCGTTCCCCATCTTTGTAGACGATATAGGAGGATTTGAGATGGCGATTGTTATTGGAAAGCTCCAAGATGATGTGGTGCACGTGAGGCTCATCGCTGTCACACACCTCGCTTCGATCCTCGTCGCAATCAAAAACGAGTTTTGTTTTGGTACTCTCTTTGGTATTGAAAATGAAACTTGGCTGATTTT
>JALWZJ010000015.1 GCA_027002625.1 Campylobacterales bacterium | reverse complement strand
CCATCCCAAACATCAACGAAAAAATCCAAGAAAAGAACCAGAGGATCAAATAGATGATAAAGATGGCTGGGATAGAAGCGAACGCCAGCTTGACCATCAACCACACCAGATCCCAAAAGGGGATCTTGAGACCCGTGATAATTACCTCTTTTTTCTCCATCCTCTACTCCACCACACACTGTCTGATATTGTAGGTACGGGGAAACTCCGGATGGGAGAACTCCCCATGTTCGAGTTTCCACTCCCCTTTGTTGATGAGCACTGAACCAAATTTGTTGGTCTTGTCCAGACACAGGATATTTTTGCCCTCGTAAAAGGCCTTGGCCACCTCTTTGATATGGTGCATCCGCCAATTGTAGTGCAAAAGCAGCAACCCCCCAAGCAGCAGCGCGGCGATCGGGATGGCGATGCGGGCCTTTTTGGACATAAAAGGTCTGGTAGTGACGAATACGACGATAGCAAAAACAAACAAAGATATGAGGATATAGACAAGCTCTTCATGAAAAAAATCAGCCATAGCGTCGCTCCCACTCTTTGAACTGCTCACTAAAATATTTGATGCGCTGCTTCTTGAACTCTTTGGTGGAGTAGAGATAGCGAAAATCTTTTGGCTCTATCTCTTTGGCGATGTCGGCTACCACCTCCTCCACCTCCTCTTTGCTACGCCCATGGATCATGCTAAAAAGTGGATAGGGCCAGTTGGGATAGGTGGGGCGAAGATAGCAGTGGCTCACCGCCTTGAAAGCGGCCACCTTTTGGCCAATCTCCTCTGCCCGCTCCTCATCTACGCTCCAGACCACCATCGCATTGGCACTAAAGCCAGCTTTGCGATGTCGCAAGATCGAAGCGAAGCGGCGCATATAGCCCCCATCTTGCAGCTCTTTGGCCAAACGGGCCAGCTCATCATAGCCGATACCCAGCCGCTGGACCACACCGGCGAAGGGCTCCTCGATTGGCTCGATATCCTCTTGGAGCTCTTTGATGAGCTGTTTATGATGAGGTTGCAACTCGAAGCTCTTTTTCTTTTTGTGATGGACCTTCTCTTTTTTGGCCCCTTTACCCGTCATATCCAGCTGCACTTTGATTTTGAACATCTTTTTAGTAGGCAAGATCAAAAACTCCTGCGCGCCCACTTTTTGAGCCATCAGCTCCACCGTCCCCTCCAATCCAAGAGCGCTATCTGGCTCCACCGCCAGCGTGAACCAGAGATTGAACTCGTGGTCTCGCTCGTAGTTGTGGGATACTCCTGGATGGGAGTTGATAAAGGGGGCGGCAGCTTCAGGGTCGGACACCTTGAAAGCTACCAGACTGGAGCGATAGCCCAACGATCTGGTATCGAAGATCGCCGAGGTTTGACGGATGATATCTTGCTCTTTGAGCTCTTTATAGAGCCTCAAAGCCTCCTCCTGCGAACAACCAAGCTTTTGGCCAAGCAGCTCGAAGGGGCGCTGCACTATGGGAAACTCGGCTTGGATATGTGTGAGTAGCTCGTTACGCATACAAAACCTTTTTTTCTTTTATTGTAATCTGTTTGAGCTTTGGTATCCTTGATAGCTATCAAAGGGATTTTAGCCACTCTTCGCTATCATTACAAAAAGGAGCGAAATGAGTTTTTTCCCAGCTTTTTTGAATATACAGAACAAAAAGGTATTGGTAGTGGGCGGTGGTAAGATAGCGGCCGACAAGATCGAAAAGCTGCTCGATTTCACCACCGATATCACCATCATAGCCCCAGATATCTCTCCTCGCACCAAAGCACTCATCCAGACTCACCATCTCACTCTCTTGCAGCGATTCTATAAGTTAGGAGATGTGAAGGGATTTTTCATAGTGGTGGTGGCCGTGGACGATCTGGAGCTTCAAAAGAGTATCTACGAGGAGTGCCACCGCTATGGCGCTTTGTGCAACGCTGTAGACAGCACCGAGTACTGCGACTTCATCTTCCCATCTTTTATCAAACGAGGGGATCTGGTGGTGGCCTTCTCCACCAGCGGCGTCTCACCCGGTTTGGCCAAATATCTGCGCCGAGCCATCGAGCGACTCATACCAGAAGATATCGAGGAGTTTTTGGCTCGTATCAAACAGCTGCGCCACACTCTACCCAAAGGCAAGGAGCGGATGCACCTACTGGATCAAAAGGCAAAAGAGTATATCACCAAACATTTCAAAGGAGAAGAGTAGTGTATAGTAAAAAGTTGATCTGGGCGATGCTGGCCACTTTCGTTTTTTTGAGTCTCACCCTCTTTTTCGAAAACATGCCAGCACCCAAAAACAAGCGGGTCTACGAGCAGATCCTCCCCTATTTTCCATACGAGATCAAAAAGGAATTGGGTGGTATCGACATCCTCAACAAAAAAACGGGCAAAGATATGGATATCGCCAACACCAAAGTCTACGTGGTTTTCGACCAGCTTTTGCAAAAATGGGGCAAAAAGCATCTACGGCTTGCCGGCAGATACCTCATCGTCCTGGATGACAACGGCAACCCTATCGGCAAAATAGAGCTTAAAAGCGAAGAGGAGGTTCAGTGGGTGAAGAAATTTTTCGGGCTTTAGGGCATATCGAGATATTTGATCAGCCCCAACCCCTTGTGCACCACCTCATCGAATGTAAGAATCCTCGAGCCTCCGAATTTAAGCATGAAGATATTGGCCACATCCTTGTTTCGCACAGGGATCAGATCATCTCCCTTTGGACCTGGAAGCTTGGAGCCAAAGATATAGAGCGCCTTTTTGGCGTCGATCCATTGACCGCTTAGGTAGTCCTTGACCCAGAGCTTCTTGAAATCTTTTTCCTCTTTGACATGGTACTCGGGATAGTTGAAAGGGCGCAAGTAGAAGTCGAACATCGCCTTTGGACAGCAAAAGAGCACCGTTTGGCCATTTGATAGCTCTATCTTGGCCTGAAATTTCGGATACTTTTGTACCGGTAGCATATAGACTGGATCGAGCGTCACCCGCTCCACCTTCACATTGGCCAAGGTAGCGTTGTGTTCCGCGGCAAAAAGAGCGACAACACCCAAAAGCCAGATCAATACTCCTCTCATAACCCCTCCTACAGTAGATCTTTTCTTTTAAAAAACCAGTATCCCAACCAAGCAAAACCAAACCCAAGCAGTATGGGATACATGATCGCATAGAGCAAAAAGAGGGTGTGACCGAAGGTATCGAGCAAAAAGTAGGCCACGGGCCCCATAACGGTGAGCTCCGGATCGAAAAGGCTGATGGCTCCTACACGAAAGACCTCCATGGGATTGAGCAAAGCTATGGAGATGATCAGATCGTCATTCCATCTATTTGCCAGCATCAATCCTATAAGGGCTATGTCGATGAAAGCAAGCAGCGTGATCCAGACCACGAAACTCACTCCAACGGCCACGTCGTGGGATTTGACGAGTGTGGAGATAAAAAAGGCGATACCCAAAAAGACGGCACACAAAGAAAAGAGCAGCGCACTGTAGACCAAAAGCATCTTCCACGGCAGCTCACCCCCCTTGATGAAAGCTCCATAGAGCACCCCAAGAACCAGAGCCAAAAAGACGGGCGTAAAGACGATCACGAAGCGCCCCAGCATCTTGCCCCAGTAGTAATCTCGCAAAGAGATGGGAAAGGAGAGCATATACTCGAGTACCGCACTCTCCCGATCGCCGCTGATGGAGCGCACGGTAGTGACCAAGATGAAGATCGGCAGTATCACGATGGTCACTTGGATATAGATGAGCAGCAGTCGACTAAGCCCCGTAAATCCCATCACCACGCTATCGGCGATCCCCGTGATGAAAAAGAGCGCCATCAGACCGCCAAAAATGAGCAGATAGACCAAAAACCACTTGCTTCTGGTAGACTCCCTGATATCGAGTTTGGCTACGAGTGATAGATTTTTCATCGCCCTATCTTTATGATCTTTTGTTTCACTTCTTCAAAACTCATCGCCTTTTTCCCTTTTGGTGGATTTTCGTACGCTCCAAAGCCATATCCCATAGGAGTAACCACGCCAGCTACGTACTTGGCACTCCTTGCATCGATCCACTTGCCGCTTTTTGCGTCTTTGATCCAGATCTTGACAAATTTTATCTCCGGATGCTCCAGATGCTGCCACAGTATCAAGCATCCAATATCGTCAAATTTATACACTTTTCCTTTTTGATCCACTGCTTGGACGGCGAACTTTCGCTCACTGATGGCCATCTTGCACCGCTCGCACATATCCCGATCCCAGTGCATCGCAGCGGGCTCTTTGGTGTAGTCCTTTTTGCCGCATCCCATACTCACAAAAAGCAGTCCAATGATCAAAAGCGCCTTAAATCCTCTCATCTTCCACCACTTTTCCAAGATCCATATAGATTTTGCGGTTGATCAGCCCCTCCACCTCTTCGATCCTGTGGGTGATGAAAAGGGTGGTAATACCCTCAGGAAGCTTTTGGAGCCTCTCGTAAAACCTCTCCCTCGCTTTTGGGTCCAGATTGGCCGTGGGCTCGTCGAAGATCAGCGTCTTCGCCTCTTTGGCCAAAGCGATGGCGATGAGCAGCTTTTGCTTCATCCCGCCACTGAGCTTGAAAAAGGGTTTGTTCAAGTGATCGGCGATAGCGAGATCCATCGCCTCCGCCTCCTCTTCGATATTCTCTGGGTCTATATGGCTGCTCTTGCTCACATACTCCATCAGCTCTTTGATGCTTAGGCGAATGGGTGGGGGCATCTGAGGGATGAAACCGATGAATTCGAGCACCTCCACCCTCTTCTTGATCGGATCGTGCCCCTCTACCATGATCTGGCCGCTATCGAGATGATAAAAGCCCAAGATAGAGCGCACCAACGTAGTTTTGCCAGCTCCATTGGGTCCCATCAGCGCGATCCTATCCCCGTCCAAGATCCGCAAGCTCACATGATCGAGGACGTTGACATCCAAAAATCGCTTGAGGGCATCTTTGATCTCTATCATACCAAGTTCTTTAGCCTAAACTCGAAACTGTACGCATCCTCGTGGCATACATCGAAGCATCTGGCGCACATAATGCAGTCTCCATCTGTGACGAACTCTTTGGTGATCCCTTTTTCTTTGCGCTCCTCGTCGTACTTGGCCTTGAAGCGCTCGAGTACATGCTCTTCAGGACATGCGATGAAGCAAGCAGCGCAGTGGTCGCATTTGTCCATATCCCACTGCACTTTCATAGGGCTCACCCATCCAACGAAGCTGTAGGTGGTCCCGATGGGGCAGATATATTTGCACCAGGCCCTTCTGGAGTAGAATATCTCGAACAGCAGTACGATGAGTACCCAAGCGATCGCCAGACTCCAGCCATAGACGATGAAGCGGCTCAAGATCCCCACAGGATTGATGATCTCAAAGACCATATAGCCATCGATAGCGGCTGCGAGTAAGAAGATAGCCCAAAAGGCGTAGCGGACTCTTGGGTTGTATTTGCGCTCTTTGATGATCTTTTTGTTGACCAGCTGCTGGTGAAAATACTCCCCGATCTCACTCAAAAGTCCATAGGGACAGACCCATCCACAAAAGGCCTTGCCACCTACCAAAAAGTAAAATCCCACGATGGTGGAGACCCCGATGATGATATTGGTGTGCACATGGTGCTCCGCCGCCAAAATCTCCAATGATACGAACGGATCGATCAAGTGAAAACCAAGGAGCCTGGAGCCCGTCAGAGTCCCCTCCAAAAACTGGATATCCAAAAAGTATGAGAGAAAAAAGGCGAGGTTGATCACGATCACACTCAGCCATCGCCAAAAACGCCAAGAGGGTCGGATCTTGCCCTCTTTGGTACGAATATAGAGTGTAGAGAGGATAGGTGCGTTGACCACCTCTCTCACCGGTGCGGTATAGGTATCCACATCCCCCTCCTTCTTTTACTGGGCCGCTTTGAGCTTCTGGGCAAATTCGGAAATCTCGGTAGCCAGCTCTTCCAGCTGCTTCTCATCAAGACGCTGCAGCAATCCATACATCACGTAGTTTTTGCGTTTGCCCGTCTTGAAATCGTGCAGGGCTTTTAGGATATACTCTTTGCTTTTGCCAACGAGCGCTGGAGCGATCTGAGTCCCCTCACCGTTGATCCCGTGGCATGAAGAGCAGGTCCTACGATAGAGTGGACTTACTTTGATGGCACTGAGGCGTCCCGCTTTTTCTTTGAGTACTTTGAGTTTTTTTTGTGCCTCACTCTCCTCGCTCACTGCCGGCTTGGATGGTTTGGGAGCGGGAGTCTGTGCGGCTTTGGGCTGGAGTTTTACCTCCTGCTTCGATTTTGCGATGATCTCTTGGATCATCTGGAGTCTGTGCACCTCCATATCCAATCTGGCCATATAGAGTATCGCCCATACGGTCAGGGCCGCTGCTATGAGTGCGATGATGTGTCGAATCATTTGGTATCCTTTATCTGATTTTGCTTGAGAATCTTTTGGACTTTTTCGTTAAACGCTGCCACTTCGTCGGCAAGAGCACGAAGTTTCTCGTCACTGAGGCGATCGACGAGTTGCTTCATCAGCACATTTTTTCGCTTACCAGTTTTAAATTCGATCAGCTGCTTGTAGATATAGTCTCCGCTTTTGCCAAGGAGCGAGGGACCGATCACACCATTGGCATAGTCGTCGTGGCAGGCCGAACAGTAGACCAAAAAGTCATGGCTGAGCTTGTTGACTAAAAGGGAGATCTGCACCTTCTCGTAGGGAGTACGGATATGACGGTAGGCTCCAAGAGTGGTGAAGCGCCCCTCATCCTCTTGTGTCTGCTCTTTTTTGGCTTTGTTGTAGGAGTAGTAGAACTGCCCCTTGTCCTTGCTCTGGGTTTGGGTGGCCTTTTGTTCTTTCACCGCTCCTTGGGTGATCTTGATCTTGGCAGTCGGAGCCTCTTGTGCCACCTCTTTGGGGGTCTCTTTCTTCTCACAGCCGCTCATCATCAAAAGGCTGGCCAAAAGAGCGATACTTAGTGTGATTCTTTTCATTTTACGCCTTTTTGTATACTTCTTCCCATGTAGCTCTGGGGATGATCTTGAGCACGTCTGTGGGACAGAGCTCCACGCAGGCTCCACATCCTACACATTTTTGACGGATTTCTGGTATGAAGCCACCCCCTTTGGCCACCATGCCGATGGCTTCTTCCTTTTCTGGATAGGGGCACAAGTCGGCACAGATGGTACAAGGTTTGCCCACGTAGCTCTCCACCTTTTTGAGCAGATCCACCTGGAGCTGGCGCTTTTCGCTCGGATTTGGGATATCGAACACCTTTTTGGCTCTGCGCTCCGCCGGAGTCAAGACTTTGGTATGCTCGTAGATGAGATCTCTCTCAGTGGGAGGTACCGGCTTGTTGTAGAGCGCCAAGCAGGCCTGTTCGTTGGCGATTACCGCCACACCCATATGGACTTTGTGCACATCTTCTGCCACCTCGTGCTCCAAAGCTCCGCTGGGACAGGCCAGGATACATGGTAGCGCCTTGCACAGATAGCAGCCTCTACGATCTGGATCGATATAGGCGGTACCGAGCCCCGCTGGATTGTCGATATCCTCCAAAAGGATCGAATCATAAGGACAGACCTGCAGACACTGGCCACACTTGATACACAGAGCCAAAAAGTGGTGCTCTTCCACCGCTCCGGGCGGACGCAAGCGCAGCTTTTCGCTCTTTAGCAGTGCTTCTCCGCCGGCCACGGTCCCTACCGCCGCAAGACCCAGGACTCCTATACCTGCTATTTGTTTGAGAAATTTTCGTCGTTTTTTGTCTTCGTTCATGACCCCTCCTCGTACATTAGTGGCTGCGGATCGGTAAGCAGCTTCACAGGCTCGCTAAAAGGCGCCAGTTTGGCCAAAAAGTTTAGGATCGAAATCACCGGCGAGCCGTAGAAGAAGCGGACATTTGGATTGAGCAGCCAGATCTTGTCCGCATAGTAGTAGAGCGTATAGGGAATATCTCCGATCCCATCCCCATCGGCGTCGATCCCTTGATAGTCGTCCCAGTAGTTTTGGTACCAGTTGTTTTGGACCGAGTGGATACGGCCACTGTCGTCGTAGACATTTTCCATATTGCCCTTGAAGATGTTGCGGGTGATGTCGTTGTTGATACTAAGGGAGTGAAAATGCATTCCTATGGAATTGTACAAAATCTTGTTGCCCACGATCTTGTTGCGTTTGGTGGGATCGAAAGGGGAGCGGTCGATATACATCCCCTTGGCGCAGTAGAGGATAGTGTTGTTGCGGATGGTGAAGTTGTCCGCATCTTTGAGCCCTATCCCCATGCCGGTAGTCCCCAAAGAGCTCATCACCACATTATCCTCGGCGATCGTGTCTCTTGAGTACATAAAAAAGATCCCAACACTGTTGTGCTTATAGATATTTTTTCGCACGATATTCTTACCCGCATACATGAAGTGTAGACTATAGCGTCCATACTCTCCCACGTTCTCCTCGATCCTGTTGCCATGGCTATACCAGACCACGAAGTCTCGGCTTTTATAGAGATGATTGTGGCGCAGTATGTTGTCGTTGCTGTACCATAG
>JALWZJ010000014.1 GCA_027002625.1 Campylobacterales bacterium | reverse complement strand
ACCTGGCGCTCTTGCATCGCTTCCAAAAGCGCCGACTGGACCTTGGCCGGGGCTCTGTTGATCTCGTCGGCCAGTAGCAGATGGGTGAAGATGGGCCCCTTTTTGGTCACGAACTCCGCCGTTTTGGGATTGAATATCTGAGCGCCCAGGATGTCGCTTGGCAGCAGATCGGGTGTGAACTGCACCCTCTTGGACTCCACACCCAAAGCTTTGGCCAAAGTCTTGATGGTGGTGGTCTTGGCAAGGCCGGGTACGCCCTCGAGCAGTACATGCCCCTCGCTAAGCAGTGCCGTGACGATGGCCTCTATCATCTCCTCTTGTCCTACGATCACCTTTTGGATCTCTTTTTTGATAGCCTCGAAAATCATCTCATTCCTTTCACGATTTTGCGTTTGATCTTCCATAGATTGATGTGTCGATGCTCTCGTATCGCCTCGTCCAAAAGCCTTCGCTCACTCTCAAATCCCCTCATGGTAGCCAGCAGGCTCAAGAGCTCTCGCTCATCTTTGGCCGTCAGCACATCCCACTTTTTGCCAAGCTTTCTTTTTAGCCACCACAACCCCAATAAAGAGGTGAGTGCTCCCATGGCAAAAACGAAGAGATATCCGAAAATTTTGGCCAAAATGTGAATGGAAGGCTCGATCTTGGGCAGAGTGCTTTTGGCTGGCAGGGGCTTGGGTGCTGCGGCCACTTCGATGGAGTAGGCTGGAGTCGAGAGTGTGGTAAGGGTGCTATAATCGAACTGTTTGAGCCGTAAAGGCAAGAGGGTGAAGTTGCGATCGGCCAGCAAGGCGAATTGACGCTCATACTCGATATGGGTACCGTCACTTTTGTAACTGATCTTTTTGGTGGGAGTGTCGGCCAGGATCTTGATCTTAGGATCGGTTTGGGGCCAGATGGGAGGAAGCTGGTCGTATCCCTTGCCTCGTAGTTTCAGTGTCACATAGATCGGCTCGTAGCGCTTCGCTTTGGTCTTGTCCACTCTCCAGTTTAAATGAAATTTTCCATATAGATCGGCTTTGGGGGCTTGGAGGATAGTGAATGTAAGAGGCTCGATATCGATAGCTTGGACGACCCCTTTGATAAGCTCGGTCTGCTCGTATCCGGTGCCCAAAATATCGGAGCGGATCTCTTGTTTGGAGGCTCGTTTGATGCGAAGCTCCAGCGGCAGCGAGAGTTTACCCCAATGTTTGGCGAAGAGCAGAAAGCTTCGCTCATACCCTTTGGGTGTGGTGCGTTTGGCCAAAAGTACCACTTTCCAATCCTTTGAGGGCTTGGGGGCGAACTTGACCCAAAGTATCTCCTCTTTTGGTGGCTCTTCGTAGCGTAGTAGCAGATGGATTGGCTCCTTTTCGTAGGCTTTGGTTTTGGATGGTACGATGGTATAGGGCGCTGCCAGCAGCGAGAGGGTGAGCGACAGGCTACCAAGGAGTGGTCTCATGGATATATCCTTTGTTGATTGTCTCATACAGTTCCGAACTTAAAGGCATCTGGCTTCCTTTTTTGGCCAAAACTTCTTGCTTTTTGGAGCTCTTCTTGCCCCCTTGCGAGTTGGAAGCAAGAGCGGCACTTTGCATATTGGATCCTCCCGCTCCCTTTTTTCGGCTTCTTTTTTTATCACTCTCTTTGAGCACTCGCCGCTGTTTGGCAAAAGGTGGAATGGGCTTTTTTTCATTCTTTTTAAAAGTTAGCTTTTGGATATGGCGTAGGATCTTTTCATCACTATCAAACTGGGCTGCTTGGATGAAGAGCTGCAGGGCCTTTTCGTAGTTTCGCATCTTCTCGTAGCAGACTCCTTGGGCAAAAAGGATGCGAGCCTGGGTTTTGGGATCATTTGCTTCGAGGCTATGAAGGATCTTGGCGGCAAGGTCATATTTGCCAAGGTGCATGAAGCTCAGCGCCTGGCCATATTTTGCCTCCAGATAGGGGAGCTTGTCAAACAGCTTGGCGCTTTTGGCATACTCTTTTGCCCTATAGGCTTTGTAGGCTCGATCGATGGTGATCTCGTCGAGGATAGAGGCGTGCAGCGTGGTGACAAGAAGGAGCAGTGGCAGAAAATGGCGCAAGCGCTTGAGAAAGGGATCGAAAAGGGTGGTGAAGATATAGAGGCTCAAAAGGATGGCCAAAAGCAGTGGTATCCAGTAGAGCTCTTGGCGCTCCTTTTTGTGCGTAGTGCTCCATTTGGCCTCTATATTGTCCAAAATTTCCAAGAAATTATCGGTATCGTAGTTGAAGTCGGCTATCTTGGCCAAAGCCTCGTTGAGTCTTGTGACCACCAGTTTGCCCTCTTGTTTGAGATAGCCATCCTTTGTGGGGATCAAGGCCCCGGAAGTGGTGGCGGTGTGGACGAAGTGGATACGAAGATTTTTGGGTTTGCGAAAACTTTGGGCGTTGCCCCCGTCACTGAAGATCACCAGTTCCTTTTTACCCTCGAAACTTGCTACGAAGTTTAGTAGCTTTTGGATATCGGTGGAGCGGGTGAGGATATTGGAGGTATCAAAGCTCTCCAAGGCCCATAGTGCCATCTCCTTATCCTCGGTGGGCGGGACGATGAGCAAGGGATTGGAAGTAAAGACCAAAAGAGAGGTTTTGAGAGGCGCTTTTCGTATCAGCTTCTTGATAGCTTTTTTGGCCCATTCCAGGCGACTTGGCTCGATGTCGCTGGCTCGCATACTGGCCGACACATCCAAAGCTATGAAGAGGGGGCGGATGGATGTGGTGCTCGTATGAGGGCGTTCGATCACGGGACGGGCGAGGGCGATGATAAGCAGGGCCAAAAGCCAAGGAAGCAGATGGTACTTGGTAGCGGCGTTTTGGATGATGAGTTTAGGTGGCAGAGGAAGAGAGGTCCTTCCAAAGCGCTCTTTGCTAAAAGTCGCCCAAAGAAGTAGAGGCAAAAGGGCAGCCAGCCACCACGGATAGACAAAACTCATCGCCGTCTCCACAAAATCGATGCAAAAAGCACAAAAGCTATCAGCAAAAAGGGATAAAAGAGCCAGCGACGATCGGTGTAGCGGCCGCTTCTGATGGGGCTTGGCTCAAGGCGATCGAGCTTATTGAAGATCTGATGAAGATCTTCGGGACTCTTGGCATAGAAAAACTCTCCACCACTCTCACCGGCGATCTTTTTCATTAGTTTCCTATCCACATCCCCCAGTCCTATAGTGTAGATGCGCACCTTTTGCTTCTTGGCCAGCTCCACCGCCTCTTTGGGAGAGATGCGTCCGCTGTTGTGGTGGCCGTCGGAGACGAGGATGATCACCTTATGCTTGGCCTCGCCCTTTTGTAAGGCTTTGAGAGCCTCGTAGATCCCTTCACCGATGGCGGTGTTATTGCCGGCGATGGAGGGTTTTAGGTAGCGTATCACAAAGGACAAAGCTTTGGTATCGTAGGTGAGGGGCGCGGCGATATAGGCAAAGGAGCCAAAGACCACCACGGCGATGTTGTCGTCGAAGCGCTCTTCAAAAAAGTCGGTGGCCATCTGCTTGAGTAGTTCAAATTTGCTTTTTTGGCCAAAGCTCTCCTCCATCGATCCACTGGCGTCTATCACCAAAGCGAGGTCTCGCCCCTTTCGCTCGCCAAGCTCCAAAGAGCTGTAGCTAAAAGGGGCCGCCAGGGCTATGACCATCATCACATAGGCCAGAGGCGCCAAAAGAGAGCCAAAAGAGAATTTTGGCAGCAGGTCGATTCGTAAAAAATAAAGAGCCAGTCTTGCTCTATTACATCGAAAGAAACAGGGTAGCAGTAGTAAAAGCCACAAAGCGTGGGGATGGGCGAGAGCCAGTTTCATAACAGTTTGGTCACTCCTACATATACAAGACCTGTCGAGAGTCCGGCCAATATCCCAGCCAGCAGGTCGTCAGCCATCACTCCAAGGCCTCCTGGCAGCTTCTCCAGTCGCCCTACGTAGCTTGGCTTGGTGATGTCAAAATAGCGAAAGAACAAAAATGCCAAAGCGATCCAGATGGGATGGGTATTTGGAAGGATTGAGATAGCCAGCCAGATCCCAGCTATCTCGTCGATGACGATAGATGGATCGTCGTGGGTGCCGGTGGCCTCTTCATAGAGATTGATCTGTTTGATGGCGATGATGGTGATGAGGATACTCAGCAAAAAGAGGGTGGACTGGGGCAAAAAGAGCAAAATCGCCCAGCCACTGATGGCTCCAAGCAGACTTCCCCATGTCCCCGGAGCTTTTGGCAATTTACCTACGAAACATCCGGTCAAAAAGCACTCTTGCACTCTCTCTCCTTAGGTCAGCGATGTGGTCTGGTAGAGCTTCATCAGCTCGATATAGAACTCCGTTTCGCTGTGCCCCTCCAGAAGGCCGGATGTCGGGATCAAATCGGCATAGAGCTTTTGGAGATTTTTGAAGCGATTTGGGAAGAGTTCGCTTAGTATCAAGGCGCTGATCTCTTTTCGTACCAGCACCGCCGGTGGCAAGATCCCAAGCTCCAAAAGCTCCAAGATAGAGTCGGCATGGTAGGAGATGTGGTGGTGGCTGCCATGAGGGCAGGTGTTGGTGCTCACCAGTGTCTTACACTCGTCGCAGTAGACGAATTCACTCACGGTCTCGATGGCGATGGTGATCCCTTTGATGCCGTCGAAGATACTTTTGACGCTGTTTTTGTCGTAGTAGAGCCCCAGTCCCGCGTGGTTTTTACCTACGATGAGCTTGTTACAGCCAAAGTTTTGGGCGACGATGGCATCGAGTATCAGCTCGTTGTAGCCGGCGAAGATGTAGGTGTTTTCCAATGGTACGATGAGGACCCTGTTTTTTGGGAGGTAGTTTTTGACGAAGTACTCCAATGTTCGATGGCGCAGCTCGTAAGAAAATTTCTCTTGGACATAGGGCTTGAGCAAAAAAAGTACTACCAGATCGTTGTTTTCAAGGCTGAGGCGAATGAGGCGCTCGTGGGCCCTGTGCAGAGGCTTGGCCGCGAGCATGATGGCGGCGATGTTTTTGGCCTTGAGCTCCTTTTTGCGTTTGGCCAAAAGCTGCTTGTAGGTCTTGATCTCTTCGAAATCGACCCAGAACTCTCCGGCGACGGCGTAGTGGCCTAAGCGCTTGAGGGTGGACTGGATACCGGGATGGGAAGTGTCGGTGGTGCCGTAGATATGCTCCAGGCGTTTGAGAGGATCTATGCCAAAGACCTCCTCCACCTCCACTTGACCCACTTTTTGGCCATCTTGGACGAGGTCTACCGTTTCACCCGGGCGAAGATTTTTGAGTACCTCTTCGTTGCGGCGCCCACTGGGAGCCAGGATGAAAGAGAAGGGAAAGCTTTTGCCTTTGTAGAGTTTGGTGGCGTCGACCTGGGCGGCCTCTTGGGAATTCATCAATTTGTCGATAGGGCTGAGTAGCCCCTCTTGTACCAGGGCCAGAGTGGCCAGAGCCTCGCGGTCGATATGGAGGCTATTTTTTCTTGAAGATTTCATACTTCTTTCTCTTCTCCCACAGGCTTTTTCTGGATATTCCAAGCTTCTTGGAGAGCATCGTATCGGGGAATTTGTGCTGATAGTTGAGGATGATGTATTTGACATACTCGTCTATGGTGAGGATGTCGTTGCGATCGAAAATCTTGTTGTCGCTATTGAATTCGATCATATTGAAACCAAAACCCTCCTCTTCGATACTCTCCGTCGTCGAGACGATGGCTCGTTTGTCCTTTATTATCTCCAAAAACTGCGCCTTTTCGCTCTTTTTGAGGGTCTGGTAGTCGGTGATGTACAAAAATTGGGTAGATTTTTCACTTCTGATGGCGCTCAGTGCCTTTTTGTCGCTCAAGGAGTAGTAGTGAAAGGGCTCTTTGAGAAGTTCCGCCATTTTAAAAGCGTAGGCGTCGGCGTATTTTTGGTAGTTGGTCTTGATAAAAAGGGGCATCGCCTCTTTGGCCGAGACGGTGTCGATGTTGATCTCTTTGAGGCTGTTGGCGATGTAGGCTTTGTAGGCACGGTTCTCTTTGAGCAGTCGCTCATGCTCTATGAAGTGCTCGATCTTTCGTATCAGCTCCTCCATCATGAAAGGCTTGAGGATATAGTCGTTGGCACCGGCTTTGAGCGGGGCAGAGACGGTATCTTGGGAGATATACGAAATCAGCAAGATGATGATCTTGTCTTTGAAGGCTTCGATCACCGGGTAGAAGTCTTGGCCGTTGATATTGGTAGAGAGCAGTACCACGTCGTAGCTTAGATCCCTAAGCGCATCCTTGACGCTGGCTGCCATCTCGCACTGATAGCCGATCTCCAAAAGTTTGGATTTGATACTTTGGGCGAGGTAGAATTCGTTTTCTACTATCAAAATTTTCATATATGCTTACTCCAGTCAAAATAGTGTAGTGTCGCTACCGCTTGGGCGGCTATTCCCTCTTGGCGTCCCACAAAGCCCAGCTTTTCTGTGGTGGTAGCTTTGATGTTGCAGTGGCTTTTGGGGATATCGAGGATCGAAGCGATGGTGTTTCGCATCCTCTCTTTGTATGGGAGGAGTTTGGGAACTTGGGCCATGATGGTCAGATCCACACTTTGGATCACAAATCCCGTTTGGTGCAGTAGCTCTACGCAGCGCCTCAAAAGCTTGGTAGAGTCGATATCTTTGTAGCTTGGATCGCTGTCTGGGAAAAGCTCTCCGATATCGCCAAATCCGGCGGCTCCAAGGAGCGCGTCTATAAGAGCGTGGATCGCCACATCCGCATCGGAGTGGCCGGCCAGCCCCAGATGGTACTCTATCTGCACGCCACACAAAAAGAGGGGGCGGTTTTGGCAAAAGGGGTGCACGTCAAAACCCATACCGACTCGCTGGGTAGGGGCAGGAGGCTTGAGACACTCCAAAAATTTCAAATCCTCTTTGTATGTGAGCTTGCGCTGCTTTGGATCTCCCGGAATATAAAGTACACTACCGCCGCTCGCTTTGATAGCGCTGCTTTCGTCGGTGAATTCACCACTCTCTATCGCTTTGGCCAAAACTTTTGTACGAGAGAGCTGGGGAGTCTGGATCAGCTTCACTTTCGAGCGGTCAATTGCCTTGTCTTCGTAGACCACCGTATCCGAGGCCGGGATGAAAGGGGCGATGCAGTCCGCCTGGCCTTTATGAGCCAAAAGGCTATCCAGTACATGGGGCTGGATACAGGCTCTTGCGATGTCGCTGATGAGTACATAGGGGGTTTGGATATGTTCCAAGGCGTTTCGTATCGACTCTTGACGGCTTTGGCCACCTGCAAGGACCTTTTTGTCCGTATATGCTTGAAAAAAGGGTCGCTCCTCCTTCGGTGCTATGATGAGGATCCGCTCGAAATCGGCAAATGTTTCGAAACGTTGCAGCACAAAATGCCAAAGAGGTTCTTCATCGATCCATAACCACTGCTTCTTGACTCCAAGCCCAAATCTGGAGGAACTTCCGGCACCAAGTAACACCAAAGTCAAATCGGACAAAAAAGATCCTTTCTTCTTAGTTGTTACGAAATTATACATAACCAAAGCTTTTTTTTATCTTTTTTCAGTAAGATTTTGGGAAATCACCTATTGTTTTAAGGTTGAAGGAGAAACGATGCGAAGAGAATGGGTACAAAAGAGAAAAAACGATACAGTGCGAACACAGATGTATTATGCCAGACAAGGTAAGATCACCGAAGAGATGGAGTATGTAGCCAAGGTGGAGGGGCTCGATCCCGAGCTCGTGCGAAAAGAGGTCGCAAGAGGTAGGATGATCATCCCGGCCAACATCAATCATGTCCACCAAAAGCCGATGGCCATCGGTATGGCGGCCAAGTGCAAGATCAACGCCAATATCGGAAGTTCGGCACTCGCCAGTGACGCGGCGGGCGAGGTGGAGAAGGTGAAGGTATGCCAAAAGTATGGTGCGGACACCATCATGGATCTCTCCACCGGAGGAGATCTGGATGCGATCAGAGAGGAGGTGATCAAGCACGCCGAAGTGCCCATAGGGACCGTGCCCATATACCAGATCTTGCATGATTGCAACAACAAAATCGAAGATCTCACCATCGATAAGATGCTCGAAGTCATCGAACGTCAGGCCAAGCAGGGAGTGAGCTACTTTACGATCCATGCCGGATTTTTGCTGCGCTTCATGCCACTGGTGGCTAAAAGAAAGATGGGGATCGTCAGTAGAGGTGGGAGCTTGATGGCGGCGTGGATGATGCACTACCACAAAGAAAATCCATTCTACACAGCCTTCGACGATATCCTCGATATCTGCCGCCAGTACGATGTGAGCCTCTCACTGGGCGATAGCCTCAGACCCGGATGCCTGGCCGATGCCAGTGATGATGCGCAACTTGAAGAGCTCAAAGTCCTTGGGGAATTGACTCTTAGAGCGTGGGAGAAGGATGTGCAGGTGATGATCGAGGGACCTGGGCATGTGCCTATGAACCAGATAGAGCGCAATATCAAGATAGAAAGAGACTACTGCCACGAAGCGCCCTTTTATGTCCTTGGACCTTTGGTGACCGATATCGCCGCTGGATACGATCACATCTCCAGTGCCATAGGAGCGGCGATGGCGGGATGGT
>JALWZJ010000013.1 GCA_027002625.1 Campylobacterales bacterium | reverse complement strand
ACATCCTCTACTTCAAGCCACTGCTGGGAGTAGGGGTCCTTGGCCGAGTAGGGGATAATATTGGTTTTGGAGTTGATTTTGACCAAGTAGGGGACATCTTTGTACTCGGGAGCGTAACGAGCGATAAGCCCGAACTGGGTGGCGAAGACGCCGATCTTGGCTTTTGAGGCGATCTTGAAAAGATGCTCCGGATCGTTGTCCTCTGGTGGGATACCGGGACCGTAGAAGTCGTCGTTGAGGTGTTCTACTTTTTGATCTCCCGCAAAGAGCATGAGTCGTCCGCTCCCGTTGGTGGTACGCTCCAATATTTCCAAAAACTCTCCCCTTTTGTGTGGGGGTACGTCCGCTGGAATCAGGTGTGTAAGACTTTTCATTGTTCTCCTCCGTTGAATAGATCGATGTTTCGCTTTCGGTACCACTCAAGGATATATTCCCAGGCCTCCTGGGCACTCTCTTTGAAGGTGAAGATATGCAGATCTTCGGCGTCTATCGTCCCTTCTTCTACTAAAAATTTAAAATCGATGAGCCTATGCCAATACTCTTTGCCCACGAGCACCACCGGAATCGGCTTGTTTTTGTGGGTCTGGATCAAAGTGAGTGTCTCGAAAAGCTCGTCAAGCGTACCAAATCCCCCGGGAAAGACCACGAGGGCACAGGCTCGGTGGAGGAAGTGTAGCTTTCTTATGGCGAAGTAGTGAAACTGAAAGCAAAGCTCAGGAGAGATGTAGGGATTGGGGAACTGCTCATGGGGCAATTGGATATTGAGCCCTATGCTTTTGGCTCCCACATCATAGGCTCCTCTGTTGGCAGCCTCCATGATCCCAGGACCTCCACCGGTCATGAGGGTGAGTGTGTTGTCCTGAGGACCTTTGCCGGCTTTGCCGACGAGTTGGCCAAACTTTCTGGCTTCTTCGTAGTAGATACTCTTTTCTACCATTTTCTCGGCCGTACGTAGGGCCCTTAGCAACTGTTTGGAGTCTGGATGCTCATCCACCATCTTTTTGATCTTTTCAAGTTCTCTTAGAGCCGTGGCGGGCTCTTTGATCCTGGCACTTCCGAAGACCACGATGGTGTGCTTGATGCCGTGGCGTTTCATGATGAGCTCTGGCTTGAGGTAGTCCAGCTGTAGTCGCACACCTCTGGTATCGTCACTAAGCAAAAACTCCACATCCTCGATAGCGAGCTTGTACGATGGGCTATGGAAAATTCGCTCCAAAAGCTCTTGTACCTTGGGTTCTTCCTCTTTAGACTTGGGATGCTGCCACGGTAATTTCTTTTTCATACAAAACTCCTCAAAAGTTCGATTATTTTGGGTAAAGCGATGGTAAGAATGCCTAAAATAGCGAGCCATACTGCCGCCACTTTGGGTCTATTGTGACCAAAGAGCAGGGCATAAAGAGCCTTGAGCAGGTCGTTGGAGCCGCTGGCGATCAAAATGGCCGAGACGATATCCCATGTGGTGACGCTGTATTTGCCAGTCAGAAGTGAGAGTACGAAGGGATCGATATCGGTAAAGCCTATGACAAAAGAGAGTAGCTGCAGACCCATATTGCCATAATGTGAGACGACGAAGTTGGTCAACAAGATCATCGCTACAAAAAGAGTCGCAAAGCCAAAAGCGGTGCCAAGCTCCAAAGGATTGCGATCGTCTATGGGCGCTTGGGAGATATCCTGACTTTTTTTGTAGAGGACAAAGGCGATCAAACCGCCAAGAGCGAAGAGAATCAGCATTGGAAGTGTAAGCAGTTTGGCCACTTCGACATTGAAAATATAGGCGATGATGAGAAGTCGCACATACATCATGGCAGTGGCCGCGACGATAGCGGCGTTGATCACTCCTAAAGCGATCTGGCTCTTTTTGGCCAAAACTACGGTGGTGGCGGTAGAGGAGTAAAGGCCTCCCAAAATCCCTGTGACCAAGAAGCCTTTGTTTTTAAAGATATACTTTTGGGCGATGTAGCTGCCGTAGCTAATCCCTGAGATCACCACTACCACGAGCCATATCTTGAATGCCGAGATATGCAGATAGGGTAGAGGAGTATCTGGCAAAAGAGGCAAAATCACAGCACTTAGGAGCAAAAACTTCCCAAGCGTCTCGAACTCTTCGATATTGATCCGCTCGAAAAGATAGCGAAGGGATCTGTTGGCCCCCAATAAAAAGACAATGAGCACAAAAATGAGTGTCGGCATCCAGATATCGAAGATTTCGATGGAGGGGCCAAAACTATAGACCAAAGCGATGAGCAAATATGAGATGATAGAAGAGCGATCTTCGTGGAGTTTGTGGAGATAGTAGCTGATATAGATGGCCGTCAAAGCCAAAAATCCAGCTATATAGAGCCATAGATCGATGCGATAGAAAATGTAGCCAAGAATTCCTATGAAGGTGAATGTGCGTGTGGAGCCTAGGTGGGTATGCTTTTGGGCTTTGGTGAGGCGATAGGTCTTGAGCTCCAGACCTACCAAAAAGGCCAGCACCCCCACATAGAGTAGATGGATCAGCTCCTTTGGCACAAACTCCATCAGATCACCTCGA
>JALWZJ010000012.1 GCA_027002625.1 Campylobacterales bacterium | reverse complement strand
TTTTCGATGGAGGCTATTCGCTTGATCACCTCCTCTTGGACGTTGGTCACCCCCACCCGTTTGGGGATATACTGCAAGATCTCGGCCGCTTTGGATGGCTTGAGCTGCGAGAGGATCAAGGCGATCACCTGAGGGTGCTCATCCTTGATCAAGTTGGCCACCATCTTGGCATCGAGCTTTTCGAGCTCTTTGAAGATCGCCTTACCTTCTTGCTCGTCGAAGGTCTGATCCAGCAGTTTTTGGAGCACCTCTTTGGGCAGGGCCTTTTCCAAGATCTCTTTGAGATGATCGGGAGCGATCTTTAGAGGCGAGACATTCTGTAAGTAGGCATAGGCGTCTTCGAGCACCCCTTTGAGGCTCTCCTTGGATGGAGTCTCCAAAGAGAGGATCGTTTTGATCAACTTTTCGATCTCGTGCTCTTTGAGTTTTTTGAAAATATTGACAGTCGCCTCTTCAGGCAGTGCCGAGATCAGTATAGCCGCCTTTTTGAGACTACTCAGCTCGGATGTGGAGCCGCTCTTTTGTGCCACGTCGCCCTCTTTCTTTCGGTATTTTTGTATTCTAATATCATTTTGTTAAATTTTCGATGAAACGACCGATAATCTACAAAACTCCACAAAAGGGTGGTCTATGCAGACAAAAGATTTTCACAACGAGCCGATACGAATCGCTTCCAATCACCTCAATTTGGCCAAACAAGAGATCGAAGAGTGCGCCAACCTGCTCTACGACAAGCTCCAACAGCTGCTAAGCCGATGCCAAGACAAAGAGAGTCACCAGCTCCTTGGCGAAGCGATGGCCGCTTTGCAGTTCCAAGACATCCTCACCCAGCGACTAAAAAAACTCGACGACTTTTTGGGTGTGGTAGACCAGCAGGCACAATTTGGCACCAACAAAAGATATCTCGAAGAGTTCGCCTGGGAAAACGAGGTGGACCAATCCGATATAGATCAGATGTTCAACGAATACAAAGGATAATCGATGCATATAGAACTCACAGAAGATATGCAAGAGATACTCGATGAGTTTTTGCAAGAGGCGGAGGAGACTCTGGAAAACCTCGACCAAGAGCTGATCGAGTTGGAGAACGATCCTACCAACAAGGAGCTACTCAACCAGATCTTTCGAGGTATCCACACCCTCAAAGGGGGAGCCGGTTTTTTGGGTCTTGAGAGCGTCATCAATCTCGCCCATATCATCGAAAGCATCTTCGACAAACTCAGAAACGACGAGATGAGACTCGACTCGACAAAGATGGATCTGATCTTGGAGGGGATGGATATCATCAAAAACGCCATCGAAACTCTCAAAAGCGACAACGAAATACCGGATACGGAAGATATCCGAGATATCTTGGACAGACTCCAGGCCTTGCTGGATGGCAAGGAACCTCCCCAAAGCGCACAATCCACTACACAATCGCCCCAGACACCGCAATCCACACCACCGCAAGAGGAGATCATCTTCAAAGAGGGTGTCGATCCTCAGATCCAAGAGCTCATCAAACAACACCCAAACAAAAGCTTCGTGGAGATATTGGACGAGCTGATCTTGCTGCCACCCGAAGATCGGGATATGGATCTGATCATGAAACTCGACGAGCTGATCTCTCAGGGTAAAGAGATAGAGGATCTGATCGAAGAGCGAAGGGCTCTACCCCAGGCGCCAGAAGCGAGCGAAGCAGCGCCAAAAGAGGAAACGAAAGAGCGACCGAGCGCACCCTCCACCGAAGTGGCGCCTGCCAAACCGACCCAGCCCACCCCAGCTCCCAAAGCAAAAAAGAGCAAAAAGGAGGAGGTGGAGACGATCCGTATCGATATCGAGCGTGTCTCTACTCTTATGAACCTGGTGGGCGAGCTGGTACTCGATCGCAACCGCATCGTCAAGCTCACTTCGAGATTTCGCGCCAACTGCGAAGATGTCGACGCTATCGAGGAGCTCAACGAAGCGATCGCCGGTATGAGCCGATCGGTCTCCGATCTGCAAGAGGTGGTGATGAAACTACGGATGCAGCCGGTCAAACGTATCTTTAGCAAATTTCCTCGCATAGTGAGGGATTTGGCCAAAAAGGTGGGCAAAAAGATCAATCTCGAACTCGAAGGCGAAGATACCGAGATCGATCGCAGCATCCTCAATCAACTCGAAGACCCTCTCATCCACCTGGTGCGCAACTCCATCGACCACGGTATCGAACCGCCAGAAGAGCGGCTGGCCAAAGGAAAACCAGAATATGGCACCATCGTCCTCTCGGCCCTGCAAGAGGGGGATCGTATCATCGTCTCCATAGAAGATGATGGCCGTGGGATCGATCCGGAAAAAATAAAACGCAAAGCCATAGAAAAAGGTCTGATCAAACCGGAACAGGCCGAACAGATGAGCGACAAGGAGGCCTACGAGCTGATCTTCATGCCTGGATTTTCCACTGTGGATCAAGTGAGCGACCTCTCGGGCCGGGGTGTGGGGATGGATGTGGTAGCCAACGTCATCCACTCCCTTCGAGGCAGTATCGAAGTGGAGAGCGAACCTGGCCAAGGGACCAAGATCACCATGAAGCTCCCGCTCACCGTAGCCATCATCCGCA
>JALWZJ010000011.1 GCA_027002625.1 Campylobacterales bacterium | reverse complement strand
AACTTCAGACCCTCGGCTCGGCCTATCTCGTAGGCTTTGAGGAGTGTCTCGGGTGGAGTGGGGTGGGTATCGGTCATCTTGTAGGTGGGATAGAAGCCGCTTACGTGCCATGGGATCGCCGTATCGAGCGAAGCTATGAAGTTGGCGATCTGGCGCATCTCCTCTTCGCTGTCGTTTTGGCCGGGGATGAAGAGGGTGGTGATCTCGATCCAGATATCCTTTTTGTAGGCCTCTTCTATGGCGTGCAGCACAGGTTTGAGCCTCGCGCCACAAAGCTCTTTGTAGAAACGATCGCTGAAGGCTTTGAGGTCGATGTTCATCCCATCGATCACACTGGCGAGTTGATCGAGAGCCTTGTCGGTCTCGTAGCCGCTGGTGACGTAGATGTTTTTGAGTCCCGCCTCTTTGGCCAGCTTGGCCGTATCGTAGCTGTATTCGAACCAGACGATCGGCTCGTTGTAGGTATAGGCGATCGAGCTGCAGCCGTGAGCCAGTGCCAGCTCCACCGCCTTTTTGGGGGGCAGGTCGTGACCGAATATTTTATGCTCGTGCTCTTGGGGAAACTGGCTGATCTCAAAATTTTGGCAAAAGGAGCAGCTAAGATTGCACCCTACGGTCCCAAAGGAGAAGACCTGGGTGTTTGGCAGGAAATGAAACATCGGCTTTTTTTCTACCGGATCCACGTTCATAGCTGCCGCTTTGCCGTAGACCAAGAGCTTGAGCTCCCCGTTTTCTACTTTGCGCACACCACAGATCCCATATTCTCCCTCATCGAGTTTGCATGCGTGTGCGCACGCTTCGCACAATATCTTGCCAGAAGGGAGCTTCTTGCTTAGCCACGCTTTTGCGCTCATTCCCATACTCCTGCTATTTTGGTATCGCATTTGGGGCATTTGCCCTCCATCAAATGATTTTTGACCCTCTCACCCAGATATCCGGAGCGCTCGATTACCTTGAAACCGCAGTTTGGACAGTAGGTCGATTCGAGATCTTCGTCTGGGTAGTTGCCGATGTAGACGTAGCGCAGACCCTCCTCTTTGCCGATATCGTAGGCTCGCTTGAGGGTCTCGTAGGGAGTGACGGGACGATCGAGCATCTTGTAATCGGGATGGAAGCGGCTGACGTGCCATGGCATATCGGGATCGATATCGACCATAAATTTGGCGATATCTCGCAGCTCTTGGTCGCTGTCGTTGATCCCTGGGATCACGAGGGTAGTGGTCTCTATCCAGATCCCTTTGGAGTGGGCGTATTTGATCGCTTCGAGGACCGGCTTTAGTCTGGCACAGCTGATCTTTTGGTAGCTCTCGTCCTTGAAAAATTTGATGTCGATATTCATCCCGTCGATATAAGGAGCCAGCTCGTCGATGGCGCGTCTGGTCTCGAAGCCGCTGGTGACGTAGACGTTTTTTAGTCCAGCCTCTTTGGCGAGCTTTGCGGTGTCGTATGTGTACTCGAAATAGACGATCGGCTCGTTGTAGGTATACGCTACCGATTTGCAGCCATATTTGAGGGCCAGCTGGACGATATCTTTTGGCATCAGCTCTTGGCCAAAGACCTTGTAGCCGTTGGTCTGAGGGTACTGGCTGATCTCCCAGTTTTGGCAAAATTGGCAGCAAAAGTTGCACCCCACGGTCCCGATACTAAAGATGGTGGAGCCTGGCAGGAAGTGGAACATCGGCTTTTTTTCGATCGGATCGATATGGGCCGCTGCAGCCAAGCCGTAGACGGTGGACTTGAGTTTTCCATCCACGTTGACCCGTACGCCACACTTGCCATACTCTCCCGGTTCGAGTTTGCATGCATGAGCACATGCGAGACAGAGGACTTTGTCGTCTTTTAGCTCTTTAGAGAGCCATGCATCCGCTACCATGAAGCCTCCTTGCTTTTTATTTCATAATAGCAAGATTTAAAAAAAAATCAAGTTTTTAGATCAAGGCTCTATTTTTTTGTCGCAGATGCAGTACTCTTTGCCTACGCGTCCCACAGGAGTGAAGTCGATATCGTATCCTTCGCCTGTGAGGCTATCGTCCAAATAGGCCTTCTCTATCTTCAAGATTAGAGGGATGGTCTTGCTTCCTTTGAGATCTACCCTTTGATAAAGAGAGCAAAACAGAGCGGTAGGGGAGTCGGCCACTATGGGAGGGTACTCTTTTTCTATCCGTTTGGTGAGGATACCGAACTTTTCGGCTTCGCTTTGACCATACTCCAAAGTCTCGGCACTTTGGTGCATTTGCTTTAGCTGTTGTGGGGTGACGGAGCAGATGGTGCACTTTTTGGTGGCGAGGATATTGATCAAGGTATCTTTGGGAGAGCCATCCTTTTTGTGGCCGATGGAGACGATGAGGGTGGGCGGCTCGGAACTGAGGCCGGTAAAATAGCTAAATGGAGCGATATTGATCCCTTCACCTTCCGTGACGATCCAGGCGATGGGGCGCGGGACGATGGAGCGGCTCATAATCTTGTAGCGATCTTTGAGCTGAAGCTCTTCGAAGTGTACGATCATACGATCCTCTCGATCTCTTCTTTGATATTTTCGAGTACCAAAGTGGTTTCAAGCAAAAGGGCGTAATGTCTATTTTGAGGCATCAAGAACTTCTTGGACTC
>JALWZJ010000010.1 GCA_027002625.1 Campylobacterales bacterium | reverse complement strand
AAAATGGCTTTTACAAAAATCCTCTGGTCAAAATAGGCCTACCCAAAAACGTACAAACGGCCGCTTCCACTCTACGAAAAGTTGGTATGGGCAAATATGTGGATCAGTTCGAGCTCTCCATGAACCGAGCCGCAGAGGAGGCGGTACCCCAAACGGCCGAGGTGCTGATGGAGACTATCAAACAGATGAAGGTGGAAGACGCCAAGAAGCTTGTGATGAGTAAAGAGCCAAACGCCATCACCAAATATTTCGAGACCCACGCTGGCCAAAAATTGGCCAAAAAAATCGCACCTATCATCAAAAAACATATGGAGAGCCAAAACGTCACAAAATACTACCAGAGGATGATGAGCTACTACAAAAAGTATGGCAAGCAGTACACCGACAACAAATATGCCCAGATGGCTATGGGAGCGCTTGGCATGGGCCAAGGCCAAGAGGAGGCGAAGGATCTGAGCACTTATGTGACCAATAAGACTTTGCAGGGCATCTACAAGATGATCGAAGAGCAAGAAAAGGCGATCCGCACCAGTGCGGCCGCTCGTACCACTCAACTTTTGCAAAAGGTGTTCGGTGGCAAGTAGCGCTATCGAGAAAGTACTCGATCAAATCCCAACACCTTGCTATATGTGCGAAGAGGCGCTACTGGAGCGAAATCTGCAGATTTTGGATGAGGTGCAACAAAAAAGTGGCGCCAAGATCCTCGTGGCCCTCAAAGGATTTGCTATGTGGAGTACCTTTGGGCTGGTACGAAAATATCTATATGGTGCCACGGCCAGTGGACTGTGGGAGGCGAAGCTGGCCTTCGAGGAGCTCGGAGGCGAGGTGCACACCTACTCTCCAGCCTTCAAAGGGGACGAGATCGAGCTGATCGCCAAGATGAGCGACCATATCGTCTTCAACTCTCCTACCCAATTGCAGCGCTACAAAAGTATCGTCAAAAAGATTAATCCTACCATCAGTATCGGGATGCGAGTCAATCCCGAATACTCCGCAGCTCCTGTGGATCTGTACAACCCTTGTGGGGCTTTTAGCCGATTGGGTACTACCAAAAAGGAGTTTGTGTGGGATGAGGCGATCGAGGGGCTCCATTTTCATGCGCTTTGCGAAGAGAGTGCTCAGAGTCTGGTCAAAGTGCTGGAGGCTTTCGAGGAGAAATTTGGCGAATATATCCCCAGGTGTAAGTGGATCAACTTCGGTGGCGGGCATCACATCACCAAAGAAGGATACGACAAAGAGCTGCTTATCAAAACGATCCAAGATTTCAAAAAGCGATACGATGTGGAGGTCTATCTGGAGCCCGGTGAAGCGGTGGGGTGGCAGACGGGTGTGCTGGTAGCAAGCGTGGTGGATATCATCCACAACGGCATTGATATCGCTATCCTCGATACCTCCGCCGAAGCTCATATGCCAGACGTCTTGGCTATGCCCTACAGGCCACAGGTTCGAAGAGCCGCCGAGCCTGGTAAAAAGCCCTACACCTATCGCCTGGGAGGCAATAGCTGCCTGGCTGGAGATATCATCGGCGATTACAGCTTCGACGAGCCTTTGCAGGTTGGCCAAAAGATAGTTTTTGAGGATATGATCCACTACACCTTCGTCAAAAACACCACCTTCAATGGGATCAGACTCCCCTCCTTGGCCATACTCCACAAAGATGGCCGGCTCGAGATCGTGCGCCGCTTCGACTACTGCGACTACAAACACCGCCTCTCATGAAGTGGCTGCTGTTTTTTGCACTACTCTATCTCGCAGGTGCTTTCTACCTCTACCTCTTCCAAGAGCGGCTCATCTTTCGTCCCGACCTCGCTCCCAAAGAGGTGGATCTACCACCGGGTGCCAAAAGGCTCTTTTTGGATGGGCTGGAAGTGGGAATGCTCGATAAAAAGAGCGATACCACCCTCTTCTATTTTGGCGGCAATGCCAACAATGCCTTGGAAGCTCTGCATATCTTTGCCAAATTGCCCTACAATATAGTGACCTTCAACTACCCAGGCTATGCCAACTCCAAAGGAAGCCCCACTCAGGAGGCTCTCTTTGCAGCGGCGAAAAAGGTCTACGAGCACTTTCGTACCTCACACAATATCGTAGTGGGCCGTAGCCTTGGTACTGCCATAGCCGCGTACATAGCAGCCAACTACCCAGTAGATGGGGTGGTACTCATCACCCCCTACCACTCCATCACCCATTTGGCCAAACTACGCTATCCTATCTATCCAGCCACCCTTTTGGTGCGCCATCCATTCCCAACCTACCGATATATCCAGCGAACATCCGCTCCTGTCGTGGTCTTCTTGGCCCAAGAGGACGACACCACACCACCAGCCACTTTCGCCAAACTTCGCCCATATATCAAAAATCTCAAAAAAGTGATCACTATCGAAGGTTCCACACATGCAGATATCTTGGAAATAGGAAAAAAGAAGATAGTAGAGAAGATAGAAAAGTTGTTGGCTAAAGGCGAGAGCCTTTAGCTACCAGGGAGATCTTCTGGAAGGATCACCACCTCATCCCCTTGCTGTTGGGCTTTGAGACCCTCCACTGGAGTGTAGAAAAAGCTTTGATTATCTTCGTCAAAGCCTTCCAATTTATAGACATGACCACTTTTGGTCGCCACGATCCAATCGAAGCCATTTTCGTTGGGATCATCGTATTTAGCGAAAGGATAGCCAGGAAGTGGCTCTTTTGGTAAATCTACAGATGGATTTTGTCCATCGAATGTTACCGTACCATCTGGAGCGATCTCTCCCTTTACACCACCAAGAGGCTGATATTTGAACTTGCCATCCTCACTCACTCCCACCAATTTATAGACATGGCCACTTGTAGTGACAAAAGCCCAATCGTATTGCCCTTCACCAATCTTTACAAAATCACCAGCGACTGGTAGTTCTCGTTTTGGCTGATTGTCGATAAGTTTATGTGCCACTTCTTGCGAGCGCTTTTTGAAAGCTTCTTGGACTCGCTCTTGGATCTCTTGCATCACTTGAGGATCTTCAAGAGCCGTTGGATCCGTGATATTGAGATCTGCGAAGAGTTCTGGATGTTTGGCGAATTTTACCGCCTTTTTTACCTCTTTGAGTACCTCTTTTGTCTCTGGAGGCAAAGTATCTGGAATCTCCCCTGTTTCTACCATTTCCAACAATCTGTTTCGATGATTCTCCTGGGCATGCTCCATCGCTGTCGAATGGGCACTGCTTGCCTGTCCCATCGCACTGCTTCTTGCTTCTTGGGCATACTCCATAGCTTCGTTGGCATGCTCCATCCCTACAGAATGGGCACTGCTCGCTTGTCCTATTGCGCTGCTATGAGTCTCTTGGCCATATCCCATTCCTGCAGAATGGGCACTACTTGCATATCCCATCGCGCTGCTTCTTGCCTCTTGGGCATGCTCTTGGATATCGATCATTCCTGATAAACCAGTATGCATCCTTCCATAGTCTGCAGCTTGTGCTACGCTCAGTAGTGAGGCAGCCACCAAACTGATCAAAAATCCTTTTTTCATTCTTCTCTCCTTTTCTATTTCGTGAGGGAATTATGACACAGGAGGTGTTAAGGATGCGTTATAGCAAAGTTAACTTTTCGTTAATAGCGCCTGCCAAACCCAAAACTGAAGATCTGATCGATGGCTTGGTGGTTCAAGGCTTTGGAATAGGTGAAGAAGAGGTAGTAGTGATGGCCAAGATAGCGCTCTATCTTGGTATAGCCCATATGGGTGATCGAGCCAAATTTGCTATGGTTGTACAAATAGGCCAGATCGAAGGAGTAGTGCCGAAAGTAGCGCTGAAATCCGAAATAGGCCCCATAGCTATCTTTGAGATCTCTATCATAGTAGCGATCCTGTACGAAGATGTAGTACCCACCCCCATAGAGCTTGTATCCCAACAAGAAGTATTCGTTGTTGAGCAAGAAGGTATAGTCGGTCTTGTTGCCTGCAAAGTTGTAGGTGGGCAACTCCAAGCCAGCACCCACATACAGATCCCACATAGGATCGGGGCTGAAACGATACTCCGCTTTCACACTGATATCGGAAAATCCCTTTTTGAAATTGTTATTGAAGTGAAAAGCCGAGATGGAGAGATCGAAATTGCCTTGATAGAGGGTGAAACTGGTGAGCATATCCCGCTCTTGAAAATGGATAGCATCGCTATCCTTGGCATACAAAAACTCCACATAGTACTCATATCGCCGAGGCTTGATCAACTTTTGGATACTACACCCATACCGATCTACAAGATCACTAAAAGGTGTATTGGGACAGCGATCCAAAGTGTCCGGTACCCCATCGAGATCTTGATCGCCATATTTGGCCAAAAGGGTCAAAGATAAAAGAAGCAAAATCACCAGTTTTCTCATCGGTGGTGTCCTCGAGTGGGTCTGTTTCCTATAATGTTTTGAAGATGTAGAAGATGGGAGGATTGAAGTTCCAGATTGAGCTCGAATATCTTTCTTTTGAGCTCGTTCATCAAAACTCTTCGTTTTTGGGGAGGTGCTTTCATGATCTGAGCGATGGCACAGTCGATATCGAGGGTTTTGTTGTCGTCTTTTAGACAAGTATCTTTCGCCCATACCCAACATACCACCATCAAAATTGCCACCACTCGTTTCATAAGCACTTTATACCCAAATTGCGCTACCTCTTCGTTACTTTCAACGCCTCTTTCATCAGCTCGATATGATAGGTCTCCTGATGATCAATAAAATCGAAAAACTTGCGAAGCTCCTCGTTTTGGATAGCTTGGCTTAGAGTCCTGCACTGCTCCTTGGCTGCCATCTCCTCTTCGATCCCCTCTTGCAAAAAGAGTTCAAGATCTTCAAATTTGTAGACCTCTCTCATCACCTCTCGCGGTACGAAGAGGATCCCAAGCTTCGCCGCCAAAGTGGCGAAGGATTTGAGATGGTAGATCGACTCAAAGATGAGATCTTCGAAAATGAGTCCAAGCTGCGCTTTTTGGGTATGAAGCTGGGCATAGGTATAGACCAATATCAGTTCGTACTCTTTGTAGATCTCCTCGAATAAAAACTGCACTAAAGCTTGCAGACTCTTGGCGTCCAGTCCTTCGTAGTGCAACGCTTTGGAAAAGGCGGTGATGGGACGAGATGGCTCTTTGGCCAATTTTTGGAGCATGAAGCTCATATACTCTTCATCGCTTCGGATACGATCATACAGTGGCCCCTCTGGATAGCTCAAGGCTGCCAGCTTGGCAGAGAGATACTCCAAAAGCTCTTTGGTGTCAGTAAACTCTATCTTGGGAGTCTCTCTGCTCCACTCAAAATCCTCACCACTTCGGACTATCTCTTTGGCGATCCACTTGAGGTGGCGATACTCTATCATCGCAAAATCGAGCAGCCGCTCCTTTTGCTCGCATGGCAGTGTAAAGGCCCCAAAGAGGGTCTCCAGCCACAGGGTGTGTTTGGCTTCAAGAATCTTTTGCATTGTCTTCTCCTTCGGGTACCGGACAGCTAAGAGTCACATACTCTACGAACTCTTTCTCTTCGCCTCTTTGTCTCGCCTCATAATCTTTCAAAGCCGCCATGAAAGCTCTGGCCACCACCTCTCCACAAGCGGCATCCGGCGGGGGATTGTCCTTGATTTTCTCAAACACCGCTTCGGTAAACTCCTTGCCACTTTGGAGCGTCTTGCCTTTGTATTCTTCACTAAAGAGCGCTCCACTTACAAGCGTGGTACCACATCCATTAGTCTGCCATGCTATGTCAGTGATCTTTTGGCTCGAAGGGTCCACCTTGAGATAGATCACTACCATCTCTCCCGTCTCTTTGTTTTTACCATACCCTTTGGCGTCATACTCTTTCATCTCGCCATAGTTGGTTGGATCGATCATCAGCTCCAGATATCTGGGATCTATCACTGGACTTTCTTGTTCCATCGGCCGCCTTTTGTTAAAATGAGAGTACTATTATAACAAAGGAGCGGCGTGAAGAAAGAGCGAGCGGTGCGCAGCAGATATGTACGGGAGCTGGAGCGCTTCGTCAATCGTATCGTCGATTTTTTTGGCAAAGAGCATACCAAAGAGGAGCTGCACACCTTTTTGGATAAAGCTTTCAAGCCACTGGAGAATATCGAGAAGGTCTATTTAAGCAACGAATATCCAAAAGAGCTGGAAAAGTTCGTAGAGAAAAACGCCAATTTGCACCTAAGTGACAAAAGCATGGAGGAGCTAAAAGAGGATGTGGCCAAAGAGGCCAATCTCCTTCGCAAACTCAAAAGGAAAAAGAGCTTCTCAAAAGAAAAGCACAAGAAACGGGCCTTCGAGGAGTGAAGGCCTAAAAGATAGAGAGCAGTACCCCGGCAGCCACCGCCGAGCCAATCACACCAGCTACGTTTGGTCCCATAGCGTGCATCAAAAGTACATTGGTAGGATCCTCTTCCATCCCTACCCTGTTGGCCACACGAGCGGCCATCGGCACCGCACTCACCCCGGCAGCTCCGATGAGAGGATTGATAGGTTCTTTGGAAAATCTATTCATGATCTTGCCCATGATCACACCAGCGGCAGTCCCGAGAGAAAATGCCACCAGACCAAGTAGCAAAATCCCCAATGTCTCTGGCACCAAGAAGTACTCGGCTGCCAGCTTGCTGCCCACCGCCAATCCCAAAAAGATAGTGACGATGTTGATCAGTTCGTTTTGGAGTGTTTTAGAAAGCCGCTCCACCACTTTGGACTCACGCACGAAGTTACCGAAAGTCAATGCCCCAATCAGTGGTGAGGACTCCGGTAGGATAAGGATAGTGAGCACCAGTACCGTCAAAGGAAACATCATCTTCTCGAGCTGACTCACCTTTCGTCTGGTGGTCATCTTGATACGGCGCTCCTCCGGCGAAGTGAGAGCTTTCATGATAGGTGGCTGGATCACGGGTACCAAGGCCATGTAGCTATAGGCCGCCACGGCCATCGCACCCAAAAGATCGGGAGCCAGCTTACTGGCTATGAAGATGGTGGTCGGGCCATCGGCTCCACCGATGATGGAGATCGCCGCCGCATCTTGCATACTAAAATCGAATATTCCCCACTGACTCAACGCCACGGCACCCACGAGGGTTCCAAAGATCCCAAACTGAGCGGCCGCTCCAAGCAGTGCCGTTTTGGGATTGGCCAAAAGGGGGCCAAAATCGGTCATCGCCCCAACTCCCATGAAGATGAGGATCGGGAAGAGCTCGTTTTGGATCCCCGCTTTGAAAAGCTCGCCTATAAATCCACCATCGCCGATGATGTTGGCCAAAGGGATATTGGCCAAAAGTCCCCCAAACCCTATGGGGATCAATAGTAGCGGCTCGAACCCTTTGGCGATAGCGAGATAAAAAAGCACGAAACAGATCAAAATCATCAAGATCCGGCCCCAGCTTTGCTGAAACTTGCTGATCTCATCGCCTTTGGCGTTTTTGACACCTTCTTGGGGGTTCAAAAAGGCGTAGATCCCGGTCTGCTTGTAGAAGTTGACCAATAGTTGGGTAAAACTCGTATCTTTTTGGCTCTTTTCCACCTTCACGCTCTCTTTGGCCAAATGATCCACCGTGGCCAGTGCACCCAAAGGCACCAAAAAGACGCTCAGCGCCAAAAGAAAAGTGACTACTCTTTTTTTCATCGCCTACTCCATTGTGGCCAGCACCTGACCCTCTTCGACGGTGTCGTTGACCTTGACGGCGATATGAGCGATCACGCCATCTTTCGGTGCTGGGATATCGATCTCCATCTTCATGGACTCCAAGATCATGATCTTGTCACCCGCTTTGACCTTGTCGCCCGGATTGACCAGAATCTTCCACACAGTTCCAGGAACCGCCGATTTGATCTCTGTCATCCCAGGAGCCGCCTCTCCCATCGCCTCTGGCTCTTCTACGATCTCGGCCTCTTTTTTAGCCTCGGCTTGGGGTTTGACCTCCACATTGCCTTCGGCGATCTCTACCACAAACTTCTCACCATCTACGATAACCGTATAGATTCCGCTCGTTTTTCCCACTTTCTCTTCCTCCATTTCACTGATTTTTCTCACCATCAATGGGCTCTCGCCTTTCAAGAAGGCTATACCTTTGTCACCACAGGCGGCTGCGATGAAGATATTCTCTTCGGTCGGTTCGATCTTCTCCTCTTCCAATCGCTTCGTCCAATACGCGATCGATTTGGTCTCGTCGCGATCTGCGATATCGAGAGGATTTTCAGTAGTGGGCTCAAGACCCAGCTGCTCGCTGGCCAGCTTGACCACCTCCGGATCTGGTTGGACCGGAGTCTTGCCAAAATATCCCAATACCATTCGGCCATACCCTGGAGCGATCTTCTTCCATGGGCCAAACATCACGTTGTTGAATGCCTGCTGCCAATAAAACTGGCTCACAGGAGTCACACTGGTACCAAAGCCACCCTTTTCCACTACCTCTCGCATCGCTTTGATCACTTCGGGGTATTTGTGCAAGATCTTGTTGTCTCTCATCATCTGGGTATTTGCCGTCAGCGCTCCTCCAGGCATGGGAGAAAATGGGATGAGGGGGCTGACTTGTGTGGCTTCTGGCGGGATGAAGTAGTCGGCCAAACACTCTTTGAGAGTCTCTTCATAATCGAGCACTTTCTCCATATCAAGCCCTCCCAGATCGTAGGGCTTGCCTTTGACGGCGTGGAGCATGGTGATGATGTCTGGCTGGCTGGTTCCTCCACTTACTGGAGATGCCGCCAAGTCGATCCCATCCACACCAGCCTCCAAAGCGGCCAGATATCCCGCTACGCTCACTCCAGCGGTTTCGTGGGTGTGTAGGCGTATATGCACATCGTCACCCAAAAGTTTTCTGG
>JALWZJ010000009.1 GCA_027002625.1 Campylobacterales bacterium | reverse complement strand
TCAAAAACCCCTTTATCGATCAACGAACCCTCAAAAAAATCGTCATCGAGCAAAAGATCGTCAAAGCAAAGAAAAAAAGATTCGTTCTTCGTCTTCTCTCGATCTTCAACGATCGAGCCAAAATCAATGGCAGGTGGTACAAAAAGGGAGCGAAAATAGGCCCCTATCGCCTCGGCTATATCGACCCCAACCATGCCTATGTGATACTCCAAACAAAGCATAAACAGCTTCGACTCTTTTTACGCAAACGAAAACATTCACTATTCAAGATATCCGATGGGAGAAAAAGATGAGAAAAATTTTTGTGATCCTGTCCCTTTTTGTGCTGCTGACGATGGCTGGCGAGGATTGTCGTACCAAACTCTTCACTATCCAAAGCACTCCTGGCGTACGAATCGGCGAATATATAAACAATCTGGCGGACGAGTGTGGATTGACCGTCCTTGTCAAAGATCGCTACGCCAGCAAGAAACTTCGCTCTCCCCTCGGCCGACTCAACCTCAAGAACGTCACACTCCCCGATCTTTTGCACATTCTGCTCGAAGAGCAGGGTCTTAGCTACACCCTCGATGGCAATATCCTAAAAATCCGCTATCTCATCACCAAAACCTTTCGCCTTGACTACGTCACCACCAAACGAAAAAGCGAAGCGACTACCGATGCATCCGTGGATGTGGGTGTAGGGGGCAATGGAGACAATCAAGGACGCACACAAGGACGGGATATCAACAAGATCCAAGCTACGGACGAGTTCGACTTTTGGAGCAAGATTCCCAAAGAGATCGCCAATATCCTCAATCGCCCCGAAGACGAGTACAAAGCCCCGCCTCCAGTCGTCAACGAAAACGCAGGACTCATCACCGTCACCGCCACCAAAGAGCAGATCGCCAGAGTCCAGCGCTATATCGATGCGATGGAAGAAAGGCTGCACAAAGAGGTGTTGATCGACGTCTCCATACTGGCGGTGGTACTGAGCAAAAACGCCACCACCGGTATCGACTGGAGCCGTTTTAGCCTACTGCTCAACGGAGAGTACGACGGCTCTGGCAAATTCCAACCCACCAATCCTCTTTATCAGTACCAGAGCGTAGGGACCGGGACCAATTTCAAAAATCTCGACTACGCCTCCACCGCCACGGCTATCATCAACTCCTCTTTGCATCTATCGGGTATCATCAATTTCTTGCAACAAAACGGCAACGTGATCACCCTCTCCAATCCAAAAGTGCTCACTCTCAACAACCAGCCGGCCATCATCACCATAGGCGACACTCTCAACTACAACGTCCCCACCCAGATCACCATCAATAGTAACAGCAACCTGGGAGAGACCGCCTACACCCCATCTTCCATTTTCGTTGGAATTCTACTCAACATCACACCGGAGATCACGAAAAACAATCAGATCATCTTGCGCATCAACCCTTCCATCTCCGAGCTACGCAATCCTGACGAACTGGACAAAAGCGTCAACGAACGAGGATTTCGTGAGATCGCTCCAGACACTACGGAGAAGAAGATTTCTACGGTAGTAAAAGTAAAAAACGGAGCTACGCTGATCCTTGGAGGTCTCATCTCCAATACCAAAAACTTCATGATCAACGGAGTCCCCATCCTCAAAGATGTGCCCCTTTTTGGCAACCTCTTTCGAAGCAAGAAGATCAACAACAAACGGTTCGAGCTGGTCTTCATCCTACGGCCTCGGATCATCGACAGCGACACATCTGGACTCAGTCTCAAAGATTTTGGATATAAAAAATTGAAAAATGGAGAATAGAAGCATCTACAATTTGGCCAAAAACGCCTTTTTGGAGGAGAGCGGATTTATCACATTCGAATCCAATCTGCTCTATCTCCAAGAGCTTCACGAACTGATGCAAAAACCTTTCAAACTGGCTCTTCTCTATGGCCCTCCAGGAGTTGGTAAAACCTTTTTACTCCGCCACTTCATACAAGAAAAAGAACACAAAAACATCCATCTTGTAGACACTCCTTTGCTTTTTGACAAACATCTCGAACGGACCTTCGGTATCGGGGATGAGAGGGAGCTTTTCGACACAGTCTCCTCACTCCAAGAGCGCCATATCTTTTTGCTGGACGAAGCCCAGCTCTATACCCCAAAGCAGCTGGAGACTCTACGAATGCTCAGCGATACACGAAAGGTGAGCTTCTTGCTCTGTCTACACCGAAACGAAGAGGAGGAGCTCATAGCCAAAGAGCACTTCCAGACCCGCATCTTCAAAGAGATCGAGATGCAAGAGCCCAAGCTTGCGGAGTTTGGTATCTATATCCAAAAGCGGCTGTTGGGTGCTGGACTTCCCGATTTGGCCAAAAGCTTCGACAAAAGCAAAGTCAAATTCATCTATCGCTTTACCAAAGGAAATTTTCGCCAAACCAATAAATTTTTGTACAATCTTTTCGACATTTTGGAGTATTACGACATCCACCATCCCACAAAGGTAGACCGAAAAAAGATCCAAAAAAAGTTTTTGGAAATGAGCGCTCTTTTTATGGGGTATATCGATGCATGAGTACGAGCTACTGGAAAAGCGGTGGAAAAAATATAAAATCAAAAAAGCGGCACAAAAGATAGCCCTCATAGCGGTAGTGGTCGCTTCGATCTATCTGCTCTATCGCCTATTCTCCCATCCAAAGGGTCCGCACCAGCCTCCTTCCCTCTCCCCACAGACCAATCTCATTTTGCCAAATTTCGATTTTGAAAAGCATCTCAAAGCTCCTTCCGACCACGCACCACGAGCTTCAAAGCAGCATCCACCAGCCACATCCTCTTTGGCCAAAAAGAGAGACAAACTACATATCCAAGCCCAAGGAAGCGATATCGACTCGTTGCGACAAGCCTTCGAGCGCCATCCCGGCAAAAATCTGGCTCTACTCATAGCCCAAAAATATTACGATCTGGGGAAATACCACAAGGCTTTGGAGTGGAGCGTCAAAGCCAACGAGTTTGACAAGTCGGAAGAGAGAAGCTGGATTATCTTCGCCAAATCGGCCTACAAGATAGGAGACAAAAGACGGGCCATGGATGCCCTTCGAGCCTATTTGCGTCACCATCCAAGCCCCATTGTCAAAAGACTCTATCTTCAAATGCAAAAAGGAACCTTTCGATGAGAATCGTCACACTGATAGCCTTGGTCCTCCTCACAGCCCAAGCTCTCGACATCTCCTCTTTGATAAAAGCCTATAAAAACAAAAACTATGCCTTCGTCTGCAAAAAAGGGTACAAGCTGTTCGACAAGCTTCGAAAAGACGAAAATCTCATCACGATGTACGCCTTTTCTTGCTTGCGTATAGATTATATCGATAGACTGGCCGTCCCCATATTGATCCTTGGTAAAACACCCCAATCAAGGAACAACAGAGCCTACTTCTCCTTGATACTGACTCAAAAGAACATCCTCACCTCGGCTCTTTTCGATGGGGCGAAATTCGAGGGTCTGCGTATACCCAAGACGGACTATATCCTCTCCAAAGTCTTCAACCTCTACTTTCAAAAAAAATATAAAAAGACCGATAATGTTTATATCATGCAAGATCCAACCGACAAAGTGACATATGAGATGAGTGTAAAAAAAGATAGATATGGAAAAGTGCTCTTTATCAAAGAGATTCGCCCGAACAAAACCACAATCCATCAATACCGGTAAAAAGATATGGGAAAAGTATTAGAGCTCGTACTACGCAATCTCCCTTTGGAAGAGTCCATCCAGTCTCGCATCCAAAAGGATAGTTCCTCACCCAAGCACGCCATCTACTCTTTGATCCATCAAAACATCATCTCCGAAGAGCGCCTCGTAGACCTTTTGGCCAAAGCCTTGAGACAAGGAGATATCGTTCCCCAAGATCTCCAAGAGCTCTCCCCTACCATCCAAGAGCGTGTCCTCAAAGCCTTCGCCAAAACGCTAAGGATAGAGTATATCGATCTCGACTCGTACGATGTGAGTCTACGAGTCGCTTCCAAAGCACCGCTCAACCAACTCAAAAAATACCATGCCGTCCCTATCAAAGAGAGCGATATCTCCCTCACTGTAGCGATAGCCGATCCATTGGATATCGGAGCCCAAGACGCTTTGCAGCGCCTATTCCCCAAAAAACCGATCAAACTGGTCCTGGCCCAACAGCAGCAGATAGAGAATTTTCTCAACAAGCTGGAGCTGAGTGAGAATATCAAAGAGTATATCAACGAGATCAGAAGAGATCTGCAAAACGGTGTAGGCGACAAGGAGGATATCGAGGAGTCCAGCGCTATTTTGAAGCTGATCGAAGCGATCCTCAAATCCTCCATCCTCTCCAGAGCCAGCGACATCCATATCGAACCTACCGAAAACAGCTGCGTGGTACGGACCAGGATCGATGGGATCTTGACAGAGAAATTCATCTTCGATCGAGATATCTACCCTCCTCTCTCCTCCAGACTCAAACTTTTGGCCAATCTCGACATCGCCGAAAAGAGAAAACCCCAAGATGGACGCTTCTCAGAAGTGGTGATGGGCAAAGAGTACGACTTTCGTATCTCTACGCTTCCTATCGTCTCGGGTGAGTCGATCGTGATGCGGATACTGGACAAGACCAAAGCGATGATCCCCCTCGAAGAGGCAGGGATGAGCAAATACAATTTCGAGATCTTCACAAAAGCTCTCAAGACTCCCTATGGCATCATCCTGGTCACGGGACCTACCGGAAGTGGTAAATCGACCACCCTCTATGGGGCTCTCAATATGCTACGAAGCGTAGAAAAAAAGATCATCACCGTCGAAGATCCCGTGGAGTACAAGATCAATCTGGTCCAACAAGCCCAGGTCAATCCAAAAATCGGTTTCACTTTCGCCTCGGCCTTGCGATCGATCCTACGCCAAGACCCCGATATCGTGATGATAGGTGAGATCCGAGACCAAGAGACGATGCGTATCGCCACCCAAGCGGCCCTCACTGGCCACCTGGTCCTCTCCACACTCCACACCAACGACTCCATCAGCGCCATCAACCGCATGATCGATATGGGGATAGAGCCCTATCTGGTCAGTGGAGCCCTCATCGCCATCGAGGCTCAACGTCTGGTACGCCGCATCTGCCCACACTGCAAAACCGAAACGGAGCTCGAGCCCAAAATCTTCGAAGAGATCGAGGAGTACCTACCCCAAAGTTATCGATTTTTCAAAGGCCAAGGATGCAAACATTGCGACTTTACGGGATATAGCGGACGGGAGATGATCTGCGAGGTGCTCAATGTAGACGAGGATATCTCTCGTATGATCGCCAAAGAGGAGAGCAAAGAGGCGATATTCAATGTAGCGAGCCAAAAAGGTTTCAAACCGATGCTCCATGACGGTATCGTCAAGGCGATCGAGGGCTCCACCACCATCGACGAAGTTCTACGTGTCACGAGGCTTTGATGCGATACTACAACGTCAAAGTACTGACCAAAGGCAAAAAGAGCGAACTTCTCATCAAATCAGAGGACAAAAAGGACGCTCTTAAAAAGGCGAAACTCAAAACAAGCGGGATCATCCTCAAAATCGAAGAGACCTCTCCTCCGGTAGAGGAGCATCTCAAAGAGATCCAAAAGCAGCTTGCAAACCTACGCAAAGGCAAAATCAGACGCCAAGACCTCATCGCAGCCATCCGTCAGCTGGCGGTCATGGCCAATGCAGGTATCCCCATCCATGACAGCCTCACGGAGATCGCCAACCATACCTCCAATCAGCAACTCAAAACGATTTTTAGCGATCTGGCGGAGAGTATCAATGCAGGGATCAGCTTCTCCAAAGCTTTGGAGAAGTATAGATCCCAGCTTGGCTCGCTCACCATCACGATGATCCGCTTGGGTGAGCAGACAGGAGATATGTCCCACGCCCTCTTCACCCTCGCCGATATCTTGGAAAAGATCGACGAGAACGTAAGAAAATTCAAAAAGGCGATCCGCTACCCTCTCATTACACTTACGGCGATGGCGATCGCCTTCACTATCCTCATCACCTATGTAGTGCCCAAATTCAAATCGATCTTCGACAAGTTCCATGCCAATCTTCCCCTGCCTACCAAGATTTTGTTGTGGCTCGAACACGCTTTCAATACCTACGGTCCCTACATTTTGCTGGGACTCATCGCCTCTATTTTTGTCACTATCTATCTCTACCGCACCAACAAAGATTTCAAATACAGTCTCGACGCTCTGTTTTTGCGCACCTATCTACTCAAAGATATCATCTACTACTCCCAGCTCAACCGCTTCATGATGGTCTTTTCCGAGTTGACCAAAGCGGGTATCCCAGTCATCGAAGGCTTGGAAAACGCCACCAATATGGTGGGAAACAGCGTGATCAAAGAGAAGCTCTCCAATGTGAAGACTATGGTAGAGAAAGGATCTTCCATAGAAGAGGCGTTTGCCGAGACGGGGCTTTTTGAGAATATGATATTGCAGATGATCGCAGCCGGCGAAGCGAGTGGGCAGCTCGATTCGATGATAGAGAAGATCACCGAATACTACGGTATGAAATTCGACAATATCCTCGACAACCTCTCCAGCTACATCGAGCCGATCATGCTGGCTATCATCGCTGCAATGGTATTGCTCCTGGCTCTTGGGATCTTTTTGCCCATGTGGGATATGGCCAAAGTGGTCCAGGGCCATTAGGATAAAAGCCCCGCCTCTTCCAAGAAGCGGCTGGGCAAGAACTCCTGCTTTTTGACTCTATCATATTTGGCATAGCTAAGATACAAAAGCTCTTTGGCTCTGGTGACTGCCACATAAAAGAGCCTGCGCTCCTCTTCGATAGAGCCCCCTTTGCTCACGAGCTTGAGATTTGGAAAGCGTCCCTCCATCAGATCCACCACATAGACCTCTTTGAACTCCAACCCCTTGCTCGCATGGACAGTGAGCAGATTGACCCCTTCTCCTTGGCTCATCTCACTGCTGCCAAGTACCATGGCGTTGTAGAAGCGATAGATATCTTCGTAGTTGCCAGCCAGATGACCCATAAGAGCGAAGCGACGCTCGATCCGCTCTATTCCTTGCCGGTACTGCTCCTCATCGATGGAGCCATCTTTGCGTTTAGCCCTGTTTTTGGCCAAAACCTTTTTGATATAGTTCAATATGAAAGAATCTCTCAGTATCTCCACTGCCTGCTTGGGCCGCTTGATACGGTGAAATTTTCTTTGAAGCTCCAAAAGACTATCCAAAAAGAGCACCGCCTCCTCGCTCATCCTGGGATACGTGAGCAGTGGATGGGCTTTGATCCGCTCATCGATATCCAGATGGCTAAAGCGACTCTTGCTGCCTGGCTGCATGCTATCTTCAAATAGCGCCAGCTGATAGCTTCGCTCCTTTTTGGCAAAGGGATTTTTGAGATCTTTTGGCTCTTGCAATCCTTTCACCAGATCCCCCTCCCCACACCGCACCAGCGCTTCGTAGAGCTCTTTGGCACTATTTGCACCTATCCCCTTGGCATACTCGAAGATATGGATGAAGCTGAGTAGATCTTTTGGGTTGAGCAGCAGCGACAAAAGATCGAACAGCGCCTTGATCTCTTTCATATCAAAAAGACTCTGGCTCCCTTTTCTCTTGCACGAGAGCCCCTGCTGGCGCAAGGCTGCCTCTATCCCATCGGCACTGGCGTTGTTGCGAAAGATGACGGCTATCTCCTCTTTTGGAGTCAAGGAGAGTTTGATACGCCTGGCGATCTGCTCGTACTGCTCATACAGATCCAAAAACTCCAGCAGCTTTGGCGGCACCGCCTCTTTTTGGTTCATCACCTCCAGCTTCTTAGGATAGATCCGCTCGTTGTTGGCAATCACCCTGTTGGCCAGATCGAGGATATATCTTGTAGAGCGGTAGTTTTTGCTGAGGTTATAGATCTTGGCGTCTGGATATCGATGACGAAAGGAGGCGATGATATCGATATTGGCACCATTGAAGGCGTAGATACTCTGGTCGTAATCTCCCACACAAAACAAAGACTTGTAGCGCAGCGCCTCCAAAAATCGCCCCTGCAAATTGTTGGTATCTTGGTACTCGTCCACCAGCACTTCCACGAAGCGGGGTAATCTATCTTTGTACTCTATGGCCTTGAGCAAAAGATCGTTGAAGCTCAAAAATCCATACTCGTTTTTGAGCTCCTCGAACTCCAGTGCGATATCTTCGTAGATCGCGACGAGCTCCTCATGCTCGGGATACTTCCCTCTCATCCATTCGGCAAAGCTTTGCTCCATCTGGGAGTTTTGGTACAAAGAGTAAAGATCGAAAAGGGTCGAAGCGGCGAAGGCTTTGGTCTCAAAATGGCTCAAGTCCCTGCGCTCATAGATACTTTTGAAAAGCAGCTTCAGCTCCTTTGGCTGCTTGAGCACCAGCTTGGGATCGATGGCTTTAAGCCACCGATAGCTCACCGCATGAAAAGTTCCGGCTTCTATTTTTTTGGCCACACTTCCAAAGCGGCTCTGGATACGCTGCACCATCTCCTGGGCCGCTTTGTTGGTAAAAGTAAGGAGCAAGATCTCTTGGGGCTCGACTCCTCGCTCCAAAAGATGAAAGATCCTGGCCACGATGGTGGAGGTCTTGCCTGTGCCTGCACTGGCGATGACCAGAGTATGCCCAAAGGGGGCGGTGGCGGCCTGGAGCTGTTCTGGATTGAGCGAGGAAAGCATCGATCTCCTTGGAGTAAAAGGTGTTTTTTGGTACAATTGGGCAAAATTTTTTGGCTTAAAGGTTACTTAAATGAGCGACACGACCAAATACGATCCCCAAAAAATAGAGCAGCAATTTTACCAAATCTGGGAGAGCCGCGGATATTTCGAGAC
>JALWZJ010000008.1 GCA_027002625.1 Campylobacterales bacterium | reverse complement strand
GAGAGTGCATATGAGTTTTTTAGAGAGTAGAAGAAATTTTCTCAAAGGGAGCGCAGCCGCCGCTGTGGCCGGTATAGCTGTCACCAAAGGGGTGTTCGAGACTATCGCGGAAGCCAAAAGCGAAGAGAGTGCTCAATTTACCAATACACCAAAACAGATCAATTTCTATCCGCCACTGGAAGAGTGGGACGATTTCAAAGAGCTTGATGGAGACGACTGGAAGCGGGGTGGAATTGAAAGAAAAGGTGTGCGAAGTCCCGACAATCCCGATGGTATTTATGTCAACGACTATGTGATCGTACCGACTGCATGTAGTAACTGTGAGGCCGGATGTGGACTTACTGCATGGGTGGACAAGAAGAGTATGGTAGTCAAAAAGTATATGGGAAACCCTTTGCATACCGGAAGCCGTGGACGAAACTGCGCCAAAGGGTATGCGGTATGGTCGCAGATGTACGATCCAGATCGTATTCCATTTCCTATCCGTCGAGCTCCTGGAAGCAAGCGAGGTGAGGGCAAATGGGTGCGAGTGACCTGGGACGAGGCGATGAAAGAGATCGGCAAGAAGATCGCCGAGTTACTCGAAAAGGGTGATGAGGTCAGTAGAAAGATGTTCATCTACCATGTGGGTCGGCCAAACGAAAACGGCTTTGGCGGCAAAGTGCCTCATACATTGGGATTTGATGGATACGACTCGCATACCAACATCTGTAGTGCGGGTGCACGCCAAGGCTCCTTGCAGTGGGCCAACGACGACAGGAACTCACCAGACTGGGCAAATTCACGCCTTGTCTTCTTGCAATCGAGCCACCTGGCAGATGCTGGACACTACTTCCAGCAAAGTGCAGGTCTCATCACCGATGCGAGAAAACGGGGTGCGAAAGTGGTGGTGATCGATCCAAGACTCTCCAACAGTGCCGGTATGGCGGATCTGTGGCTGCCTGTATGGCCTGGGACGGAAGCGGCCTTCTATCTCTATCTGGCCAACAGAGTGCTTCATGAAAAGAACAAAAACGGTGAGGATCTGGTCGATCACGAATTTGTCAAAAACTGGATCAACTGGAAGAAGTTGATGCGGGACAAAGAGTATCTGAACTTCATCAAAGAAAAGGGCTATATCTCCAGACTGCCAAAAGATGAGAGCTATGAAAGCTTCATCGAGCTGCTCAAAGATATGTACAAGCACTACGACCTCGACTTCGTAGTCAAAGAGTGTAAGCTCGAAGGCCAAGAGTACAAGCTCGATCAGCTTTTTGAGATGATCGTGGATGCCGGTCCCAAGATCTCCACATATCTGTGGCGAGCGGGTACCATCGGCCATAGAGGTGGATGGATGAACACACGTAGCGGCTTTTTGCTCTTGGCTCTCACCGGTGCCCTTCGAGGAGATATCGGTGGCGTGAGCTGGCACCACTGGCACGAGATCAGTGTCAACGGCAAATTTTTCAAAGCCACGGTAGCTGGCAAAGCTCCAGGCAAAGTGGATACGTGGAACGACTACTCCTGGCCGCCTGAGTGGCCCATTTCGAGCTATGAGATGAGCTTCTTGCTGCCGCATCTCATTATGGATGACGAGTGGAGAGAGAAGTGGAACAAAAAGGGCTTCAAGATCGCCGATAGAATCGCCGTGTGGGTACCTCGTATGTATAACCCTGTATGGATCAACCCAGATGGATTTAGGTGGATCGAAGCACTCAAGCGTGAAGATAAGTTCGAGCTCACATTCAATCCATCTCCAACATGGAGTGAGACCAACTGGTATTGCGATTTCGTACTGCCAGTAGGGCTTTCTGGTGAGCGGCACGACCAGCAATCCTCTCCTACTAAGCCCGAGCGATGGACCGCTTTTAGACAGCCAGCTCTTCGTGTGGCCCTCGAAAAGATGGGATGGAAGCCAAAAGATCCAGCTCGAGCCACACTCGAAGCCCATATCAAAGCGGGACTTGGCGAAGTGTGGGAAGAAAATGAGTTTTGGGCGAATCTTTTTGTACACTATGTGGATCCCGATGGCAAGTATGGCGTCAAGCAGTACTGGGCGAGCAAGGAGGATCCAAGCAGACCTATCACCATCCCAGAGCTGTACGATGCAGCGTTTGGCAACCTACCCAAGCTCAAAAAAGCGGCCAAAGCTGCCTATCCAAACAGCAAATATCCATGCTACGAGTTCATGAGAGATAGAGGCGCATGGACAGAAGAGACCAATATCTACAAGCCTCAAGAAGAGGAGATCGAGTTCGATGGGCAGTACTACCATATCCATGGCGAGAAGGTGCCGGCGAGTGAAGTGGAAAAAGACGAGAATGATGTGCTCTACCACAACGGCAAGGCTTTCGGTATCGAGATTGACGGCAAGGTCTACCATGGATTCCATACACCTGACAAACGACTCGATTTTTATGTAGACTGGCTCAAAGAGTACCATTGGCCAGAGTATGCGATCCCTATCTATCCAAAGGATCAAAAAGAGCGAAAAGAGATGGTCCATCTCGTCACTCAGGTCCACCACGACTTTATGAAAGGCGAGAACGAGTTTGCGCTCAATACCATCTATCGTTTGCCATACAATATCCATACCAGAAGCGTCAACTCCAAGCATCTGATGGAGATCAGCCAAAACCACAACCCGATCTGGATCCATGCGAGCGATGCGAAGCGTCTTGGAATTAAGCGAGGTGATAAGATCAGAGTACGCATCGTCGATACAGTGAGTGGTCTTGATAGTGGCTATTTCGTAGCGATGGCGGTACCTACCGAAGCGACACGTCCTGGAGTACTGGCATGTTCGCACCATGCTGGTCGATGGAAACTCAAAGATGCGGTCGAGATCCCCGGATTTGAGCACAAGCTTGGTGTTATGGGCCTGGGGACACCACTATATAAGATGGAGATGGACGGCAAGATCGGTAAGATGCGAGCCAAAGAGGGTATCGACAAGGGAATGCTCAAGCGAAAAGATACATGGCAGTTCAAAGAGATCAACAAAGATCTCGACAATATCTGGTGGGATGGATTGACCGGTGCGTGGCAAAACGCTGTAGCTCCTGTACATCCAGACCCGATCGCCGGTAACCATGCGTGGCACCAAAAGGTGATCATCGAAAAAGCGAAGCCTGGCGATAAATTTGGAGATGTCTATGTCAACTACGACAACAACTTCAAAACATACCAAGCATGGAGAGACAAACTCACTCGTCCAATCGACGAGACCAACAAATGGCGACGACCAATGTGGCTCAAACGCCCAGCAGTGCCTCTCACTACGCACGCCTACATGAACCCGATGTACAAAGGCGAAGCCTGATCGTTGCCCCTTTTGGGGCAATACTCAGCTTCCGCTACTATCTCCTACTTCATACTCTTGATAGTACCGCTCCTCGTTGGATCTCTTTTTTTGGCCAAGATGTTCGAGGTAATCGGCCAAAATATCGATCTCTTGATCGCTCAGTGACTGTGCGAAAGGGCGCATGATATTGGCATGTCCTGAGTGGATGGTGCCCTTTTTGTAACCTTGGAGTCTTTTGCGGAGATAGTAGGCGCTTTTGCCAGCGAGTTTGGGATAAGGGGCGATACCCTCGGCATCTATGCCATGGCAGCCATAACAGCCATGTTTGGTATAGATCTTGGCCCCTTCACTCTCATTGGTCTCTCCTCCAAAAAGTGAAAGAACGAGAATAAGTGCAATGGAGAATCTTTTCATTACGAAGCTCCAGTAAAGGGATTTAAAGCAACTCTTGAGTACCATTATTATAATACATTTACAAAGGATGGACGTGATCGCTCAAAACAGAAGCGCAATGTATGGACTTCTTTCTCGCATCTTTTTACTGGAGATGGATCCGGACACTTTGGCCAGACTTGAAAAGATGGAAAATTTCCAAGAGCTTTTCCCGCAATACTACGAGTGGGAAGAGCGTCACAAGCGAAGCCGCTATAAACTGATCCATGAGGTGTTGAATGTCGATTTTGCCGATGTGGCGGTGCTGCACCTCATTCCCTATGAGACCTTCTACACCCGAGAGGATGGGATGATCGAAAGCGGCGGGGCCAATCCGGTGCTGCAGATCTACAACGACTATGGCTATAGAGTGGACTACGAAAAGGCGCGCGTGGTAAGCCCCGATCATATTGGTGTGGAATTGGAATTCATGCGGCTTTTGAGTGATGCCGAAGCGAGAGCCCAAGAGGAGGGTGACGAAGAGGCCGTCAAGCAGCTAAGAGGGGAGCAGAAGAAGTTTTTGCAAGAGCATCTGCTGCAGTTTGCCCCTATGTATCTGATCAACGTGGCCGAGCAGGCGAGGACCCCCTTTTACAAGGATGCAGCCAAGCTGGCTCTTGAATTTTTACTCGAAGATTACGAATATCTGAGTGGCCAATGATTCGTATCCAAAGTGGGGAGTGCGTACGCTACTACTCCAAGCTCAGTGAGTGCCACAAATGCCAGGAGGCCTGTCCTACCGAAGTGATCAAGTGCAAAGAGGGGGGTGTGGAGCTTTGGATGGAGAGCTGTGTGGAGTGTGGAGCCTGCATGGGAGTCTGTCCCACCGAGGCGATCTCGCTCTCGAGCTTCGACGTGACGGAGTTTTTCTTCGATTTCGTCCAAAGCGATGAAAAGACGATCGGCTGTAAGTACAACTTCTTGTGTCTTGCGGCTCTTGGGAGTGAGTATCTCATCTCCTTGGGGCTTGCCAAAGAGGGAGTGGTGCTCGATATCGGCCATTGCGCAGAGTGTGAGCTCAAAGAGCGCTGCTTTCCTCTCATAGAAGAGCAACTCAGCGAGGCCAACTATGTACTGGAGGCTATCGGCGGCCATCCGATAGAGGCAAAGAGACTTGCACGTACCCAAGAGTCTATTAGCGATAGACGGGAGTTTTTCAATCTCTTTAGCCTCAAAGGAGCGGCCAAAGCCAAGGGAGAGTTTGAAAAACGATTAGAGGCTTTGGAGGAGGGGTATAGCCCTGAGGCCGATACGGCTAAAATCCGCCAAAAAAATATTCCAAACAAGCGAAAGCTTCTTTTTACCCTGCTCAAAAGAGCTCCCAAACCACAAGAGTATAAGCTATTGGAGAACGAGTATCTGAGCTTCACGTCCGACAAGGTTGTCGACCAAAGCTGTGACAACTGCTCGATCTGCTATCGTATCTGTCCTACCGAGGCACTGAGTACCACCAGGCGAAGCGATGCGATACTTTTCGATCCGCTACTTTGCGTGCGCTGCCATCTGTGCCACGACGTGTGTGAGAAAGAGTCGATCCGCTTGGCCGAGTACTTCGATACCAAGGAGCTTTTCGAGCCCTACCAAAAAGTTTTGGCCAAATTCAAGGTAATGCGGTGTGACGATTGTGGCAATCTCTTTACCTATTTTGGAGGAGAGCGGATCTGCCCGCGGTGTCAGATAGAAGAACAAGAAGCGAAAGATCTATGGGGGATAGAATGAATCCAAGCGATATACATGGCAAGCGGCTCATAGCGGTAGCCGGCAAAGATACCTTTGGCAAGCAGTTTATCAATGTAGTCAACAAAGAGATCGCCCCTTTGGGCCTCATGATGATCGGTATCAACATCAACGAAGAGGATTTTGGATTTTTCATCCACAATCTTGCCGATTCGAAAGTGGAGGTGACCATTTTTATGCCCGAATACCAAAAAGAGGCGGCCAGGTTTTTTGGCCTGGATGGGGTACTTTTGATGAGCTACAAAGAAAATGGCGAGCTACGGTTTGTCACAGCCTCTGAAGTGACGCCCATCGACGATAGAAAGCTATTGGACCTTACAAAAGAGTTAGGAGTGAGTGATGAAATTTGATATGGATGATCTACGAAAAGAGTTCGACGCCCTCAAAGCGGCGAGGGATCTGAAGGAGGAGGCCTGCGAGATAGGGTGTGAGGAGATAAGTGAAGAGGAGGGCTTCATGGAGGCGGTGCCAAAATATATGCTGGCTCCCGCCAATTGTGGAGTCTATTTCAGTCGCCTCGATATAAAAGTGATAGGTCTTATGGTGGGTGAGGATGTACAGGTGCGTGAGCGAAAGCGGATGCTGCGCGATATCCTGCGCTCCGTCACCTCCAAAGAGAGTCTTGCCCAGCTTTTTGAAGTGATCGATAGTGTAGCCGAAGAGAAGGTGGCCGTGTATCGGCAGCTGATAGAGATGTTTCCAGCCTCTAAAGATGTGCTTGAAGATAAAATCGCAAAGAAAGAGCGCTTCAAAAAAGCGCTCGACACAATCTTGACCGAATTCGATGAAGAAATAGAGTGATCCCCTCACTGAAAGGAGGGGATAGGAAGAGTCGGCATAGTGCACATCTTCGCCTCTTTTAGCCCGATTTTGGCTTTGGCTCCCGATAGGCCAAAGTCGATCAGCCTCATCACCACTTTGCCCTTCTCTTTGACTTGGACGATACCAAAGGGTACTTGAGAGCTCACCCACACTTCGGTATCACCCTCTTTGAAGATAGCCGCTTTGATCTTCTTGCCGTTTGGCAGGGTGTATGTGGCATAGGTGATATTTGGCTTTTTGGGATTGAAGTGTTTTGGCGTGGTGGTGTGATATCCTGGACCCTGATCTTTGGAGTAGATTGTGCCTATCATCTCCTCTTCGAAGCAGCTCACTCCGTTTGGTGTTTTGGTGATCACCTTTTTAAGAAGCGAGTCGTTACCGATGGCGCTCCAATACTGGGTCACCACCTCCATATTCTCTATTCTCATCTCTGTTTCCACCACATTGACCTTTTTCCCTTTGTAGATGGTGGTACCCAAATACTTAGTTATGAGAGTGAAGGGGTGGTTTTGTCCATAGATCTCGTATTTGGCCCAAGCACCTTTGGAAAGCTTCATAAAGCCTGTGTAGGGTGAAGCGAACAGTAGTGCCGCAGTGGCAATGAGTAGGAATAGCTTTTTCATCTCGTTTCCTTTGATAGATTTACTCAATTATACGATTTTTAAAGTATAGACTCCATAAAACGAAACAATTGCAAAATTGTAACGAAGAAAAAGCGTTTAAAAAAGCACACTCAACCCAAAGGGCGCTTGCGTTTGTGCTTTTTAGCTTTCTCGTAGTAGCTACAATTTGCACTCTTGTTGAGCGTATGGAGTCTATACTTTTTTTGAAGATTGTCATGATAGTTCTTGAGCTCTTTGAGTATGGCTTTGGGTATGGGCCCGGCTTTTGGATCGTAGCGGTAGGGGATCAGTTTGGCCAAAAGTTCCTTGGTCTTGGGATCTTCCGGGGCCAGGTGCTGGATCGCTTGGATCATCTCCTCTACCGTGGGCTTTGGCTTGGGTCTTTTGCCCCTCACCCACCAAAGCCCTATACCAGTCACTGCTACTCCTATAAGTACCAAGTAGACCCAATGGTAGAAATGGGGCAAAGGCAGTAGCTCCATCATCTACTCCCAAAGAAGTGAAAAAGAGCATCGAACATGGACTCATCCTCGAAGATCCTCACCGTATCCACTCCTCTTTTTTCAAGCTCCAAAAGGTTGATTTGCTGGATTTCGTGGAGTTTTCGGGCGTGGTTGGCAAGGGTGGAGGGGGTGAGAGTGGCGCTTTTGGATTTTAGGTTCTCTACATCTTTGAGCTGGGCTTGGGTACTAAAAGAGATGGGGCGACAAGCCATGGCAATAGCTACCACATCGTGCCTGGCTGCCAAGGCTTTGATATCGATCGGTTCCAAAAAGTCTCCTACGAGTATGAGCAAGGACCTGTTTGGTAGCTTTGCAAAAAGAGAGCTCTCCTCAAACTGCAGCTTTTGGCCGATGAGAGGATGCTCGGCTATCTTTTGTAGGATTGTATCGGCTTCAAAATGGCTTTGGGGTCGGTAGGGACGCTCTTGCCAAAAGAGGGTGAGCTCCTCGCCACATAAAAGAGCCGAGTGGGCGATGAGGGTGAGGGCTTCGATGAGCATCTGGGATTTTAGCCGCTTGTAGCCAAAATGAAGTGAGCTCGAGATCAGAGGCACCACTGCGATACGCTGAGCCAGCTCCTCTTCGTAGATCTTCATATAGAGCTCCCCGCTTTTGGCCAATGCCATCCAATCGATCCGTCTGGCATCACTGGCGTAGTCGTATCCCGCCAGCTCCACAAACTCGAATCCCTCCCCACGTCTGGCACCAAAGATCCCGTGGGTATGGGCAAAGACCGCTTTTTTACTGCGAAGTATTAGGCTTTTCATGGGATGGGCGTGTTTTTGATGATTTCATCGAGGATCTCGTCACTTTTTTTGCCCATCGCTTTAGCTTCGTAGTTGAGAATAACTCTATGGCGAAGGGTGGGCTTGGCCATATAAAGCACATCGTCGGGCGTGACGAAATCCCTGCCATTTCGGTACGCCATCACCTTGGCTGCTTTGAGAAGTGAGATGCTTCCTCTGGGGCTCGCACCATAGAGCACATCGGGATGGGATCTGGTAGCCATAATCAGTGAGACGATATACTCTTTGAGTGGATCGGCGGCAGCTATTTTTTCGATCCGCTTTTTCGTCTCTTGCAGGCTCTCAATATCCGCCACTTGCGAGATTTGTGCTGTATACCCCGCTTCGCTGCGCCGCAAGATCTCCAGCTCCTCTTTTGCATCGTTGTAGCCGATGGTGATCTTGAACATGAAGCGATCGAGCTGAGCTTCAGGGAGACGATAGGTCCCCTCTTGCTCGATGGGGTTTTGGGTGGCCATTACTACAAAAGGAAATCCAAGGGGGTATGTGGTCTCGCCGATGGTCACCTGGCGCTCTTGCATCGCTTCCAAAAGCGCCGACTGGACCTTGGCCGGGGCTCTGTTGATCTCGTCGGCCAGTAGCAGATGGGTGAAGATGGGCCCCTTTTTGGTCACGAACTCCGCCGTTTTGG
>JALWZJ010000007.1 GCA_027002625.1 Campylobacterales bacterium | reverse complement strand
CTTTCTCTATCCCACACAGGTGACAAGCCGCCAATAGCAGCTCGTTTGGCTCGTTGTCGGGTGTGGGAGTGGTGACTACGATCTCTTCCACGCCGGCCACGAGGGCTGGGATGGCGTTCATCAAAAGACTGCTTGGATAGGCCGCCTTACCTCCTGGGATATAGAGCCCCGCCCGCTCCACGGGTGTTACTTTTTGACCCAGAATTGTGCCGTTTTGCTCAAAATCGATCCAGGACTTTGGAAGCTGCTTTTTGTGATAGGCTTCGATGCGATCGTACGCAAGATGCAGCGCCTCTTTGAGCTTGGGATCGAGCGCTTGGTAGGCCCTTTCCATCGCTTTGGGATCTATAGCCAGATCGTCGGCGCTTTTGGGCTGCCAGCCGTCGAACTTGGCGATATGCTCCATCACCGCCTCGTCGCCTTTTGCTTTAATCTCCTCGATGATCTGCAGCACGATAGGGGTGACTTTTTCCATATCCATATCGGAGCGCTTCAAGATCTTTTCGAACTCTTCGCCAAAACCTGTCTGATCGCTATACAAGATTTTCATTGTGTCCCTTTGTCGGTTTTGGCAATTTTATCCAATTTTGCCTTGTATCTTTCTATCATCGTCTCGTTGCCCATGATACCCCCTTGGTGGATGTAGAGTAGATTCTCATCCAAAAGTTCATGATGCAAAAGGGTCGCAAATCCTATCGGATCGTAGAGTAGATCGAAGGTCACTCCCGTCTGAGTTTTTAGCTCCTGCCACAACGCAAAAAGCTCTGGATAGAGTCTGCCGAAGCGATACTTCTTGGGTGGTGGCACAACGGTAGGCTTGAGTGCTGTAGGATCGAGAGCCTCGAACTGCTCCTCAAGATAGGCCTCATCCCCCACACAAGGGGTGGTATAAACCCTAAAGGGAAGATACTTTTGCAAAAAAAGTGCCGTCGTACCGGTCCCAGAGGGCAAAAAGATAGTGGGAGTTGTACGCTCCTTTTTGGCCCACTCCACGATCTCTTTGGCCAAGATCGCTATCCCCTCTTGGGCCTCTGGGCATCGCCCACCCTCGGGAATATAGAGGCGACTGCCGATCTGGATGGTACGAGCGAGGGCTTTGTCGTATGGCCACTCCTCCAAGGGGCGCAGGATCATCCCATTGTCCAAAGCCGCTCTTAGGTTTCCTTTGGGACTTTTCAACGAGGGATCCGGTCTGGCATAGTAGATAAACGACAGACCGCTTTCTTTGGCCAAAAAAGAGAGAGAGTACATCGCGTTGGAGTGCAAAGAACCAAAGGAGTGGATCTCTTTTATATCCTGCTTTTGTTGAAGAAAATGAAATTTTCTGGCTTTATTGCCGCTTAGATGGGGATGGAGCAGATCGTCACGTTTGAGCAAGAAGGAGCGGCCAGCAAAAGCGAGCCGCTGGATAGGGGAAGGTCGCACCCATCCCCTTTAGTTGACGTTTAGGCTTCGTAGATCCTCGTAGGCTTTGAGGACTCTTTGTTTCATACTCTTCTCGCCCTCTCGCAGCCACTTTCTTGGATCGTAGTACTTTTTGTTTGGTTTGTCTTCGCCTTCCGGGTTGCCGATCTGGCTTTGGAGATAGTCGTGGTACTTTTCGATATACTCCTTGACTCCACTCCAAAAGGCCCACTGGGTGTCGGTGTCGATATTGAACTTCACCACCCCGTAATCGATCGCTTCGTGGATTTTTTCCAATTCACTCCCGCTTCCGCCGTGGAAGACGAAACTGACAGGTTTTTCTTTGTCGATGCCAAATTTTTTCCTGATATACTCTTGGGAGTTTTTGAGGATGATGGGCTCGAGCTTCACATGACCCGGCTTGTAGACACCATGCACGTTTCCAAAGCTTGCAGCGATGGTGAAGTAGGGGCTGATGCGGCTTAGACGCTCGTAGGCTTCGGCCACCTCTTCGGGCTGGGTATAGAGTTTGGCGTTGTCGATGCCGGTATTGTCCACTCCATCCTCTTCGCCGCCAGTAACACCCAGCTCGATCTCCAGGTGCATCCCCAGAGGTGCCATGCGCCGCAGGTACTCTTCGCATGTAGAGAGGTTTTGCTCCAGCGGCTCTTCGCTTAGATCGAGCATATGGGAGCTAAAGAGCGGTCTGCCATGCTCTTTGAAATACTCCTCGCCAGCTGCGAGCAACCCATCGATCCAGGGCAGCAGCTTTCTTGCCGCATGGTCGGTGTGGAGCACCACGCTCACTCCATAGGCTTCAGCCAGGATATGGATATGCTTGGCCGCACTGATAGCGCCCAGGATCGCCGCTTTTTGATTTTCGTTGTCGAGCCCCTTGCCGGCCCAAAAGTGGGCTCCACCGTTGCTAAGCTGGATGATGACAGGAGAGTTGGCCTCCTTGGCCGCCTCCATCACCGCATTGGCTGAATTGGTGCCTACTACGTTGATAGCAGGCAGGGCGAAGTTATGCTCTTTGGCGTACTCCCAAAGTCTGAGCAGATCGTCACCCCATATGACTCCTGGTTTCAAAAACTCACGCACTCCCATGGCCAATCCTTAGATCATCTTTTTGATTTTGGCACTCTTTTTGAGCTTCTCGGCCTCTTTTTTGACAAGCTCTTGGAACTTTTTCATCTTGAGCTGCTGCTTGATTTTGTCTTTGACTTGTTCGAAAGGTACGGTAGAGGCGGGCTTTTT
>JALWZJ010000006.1 GCA_027002625.1 Campylobacterales bacterium | reverse complement strand
TAGACCATCTCGTTTCTCATCTTTTTATAATCGAGATGTTTCATCTTCTTCATGGCGTTGGTGATCTTTTTGTACATCGTCAGCTTCATACCCGTATAGATAGGCAGCTTGTATTGTACTTTTGTTTGAAAATGGTTTCTGGCTTTGGGATAGTTGAGTTTTTGTGGTTGGATATCAAGGATCGAACCCATCTGCTGGGTAAAGCCTTGAGGGAGTCCGCCAGGATTGGCATTCATAGCCTCAAGCACCTGCCCCATAGGTGCCAAAAACTGATCGAATCCAAAATCGATGAACTTCGCTTCACGAGATTGGAGCTTGAAACCAAAGACATTACCCGCATCATTACTGCGTAAAGCGTTGAAGATAAGATCCAATGAACCGTAGTTATAACTTTGGGCGATCTTTTCATCAAAAGCCGCCATTCGCTCTTCGAGCTTGGCGATTTTTATTTGATCGTTGTTTTTGGCCAAAAGGTCCAAAGCCTCTTGCAGTGTCAAATCTTGCAGCTTCGCAAACGCCAAACTGCAAAAAACGAGGGTCAAGAACAGTTTCTTCATGCAACCTCCACTCTTTTCAGTAAAAATGATTGTTTCGATTATATATTTTTATAACTTATGGGTCGATTAATCGTGTAAGAGGAGAGCCCTCTTACAGTATGGCATAGGAAACGGAGAGGCAAGCTTTGAGGTCGGAGAGCTCTTGAAGAACCTCTTTTGGCACGTCGTCATCGACGATAATCACGGCAAGGGCCAAACCGTGATCGTCTCGCCCAAGACGAAAATCTGCGATGTTGATATTGTGTTTGGCCAAGATCATACCTACATCCCCTATCACACCGGGAACGTCTGTATTTTTGAACAAAATCATTTTACCCTTTGGCTCCACGTCCAAAGCGAAGTTGTTGATCTCCACGATTCGTTGGACATTCTCCTCAAAGATCGTCCCACTGATCTCGATCACATCCTTATCGGTAGTGAGCTTTACACTCACACGATTTTTGTACCCGCTCACTTCGGGAGTACTCTTACTAAATATTTCGATCCCCCGCTCTTTGGCCACAAACTCCGCATTGACATAGTTGATCGATTCGCCCAAGGACTCTTTGAGAGCTCCCACTGTGGCAAACGTCACCAAAGAGTCGATATAATCACCGATCTCTCCTTCGGCGATCACTTTGATGGATTTGAAAGCCCCCTTATTGACTTGAGCTGCCAAAAATCCCATCTTTTGGGTAAGCTCAAGATATGGCTTGACAAATGGGGGCATCTGATCTTCACGAATCGGCAGATTCAAAGCATTGGGATAGCTAATCCCACGAGCCGCTTCCAAAGCCTCGGTAGCCGCACCTTCGGCGATCTTTTGCTGTGACTCTTCGGTATTGGCGCCGAGGTGGGGAGTGACGGTGACATTGTCAAGCTCCAGGAGTTTGTTGTCCGTCGCCGGCTCCTTGGCAAAGACGTCGATACCGGCAAATTTGATCTTACCACTCTTAAGACCCTCGTACAGAGCGTCCTCGTTGTAAAGACCCCCTCTTGCACAGTTGATCAGCACCACTCCATCTTTCATCTTCTCTATCTCTGGACGATCGATCATATTGATCGTCTCTTTATTTTTGGGAGTGTGGATGGTGATGATGTCACACTGCAATATGTCGTTGAAATCGGTAGTGTATTTCACACCCAGATTGGTCGCTTTTTCTGGCGGGATATACGGATCGTAGGTGATCACATCCATTTCAAACGCCAAAGCACGCTTGCCCACTCTGCTACCGATATTTCCAAACCCGATGATCCCCAGCTTTTTATCTTTTAGCTCGTTGCCGATCCAGGCCTCTCGCTTCCAGATCCGCTCCAACTTGAGCTGATTGTGGGCATAGGGGAAGGCTCGCATACATGCCAGCATATGGGCGAAAGTGAGCTCCACCGCAGCGATTGTGTTGGCGGTGGGAACGTTCATAACGATGATCCCTCGTCTGCTACACTCCTCCATATCCACATTGTCCACGCCCACACCGGCACGTACGATCGCTTTGAGCTTTTTGGCGTGTGAGAGCAGCTCTTTGTCCACCGGAGTGGAGCTACGGGTGATGATCACATCCGCATCTTTGATCATCTCATATAGCGGCGCACCCTTTGGCACATCCGCTGCATTGACATATTCGATATCTTGCTCTTTGGAGAGGATCTCTTCGGCCCTTTTGTGCAGATGGTCACAGACAACGATCTTTTTCTTTTCCATTCTCTGCCTTATTTGTCCAGCTGTTCTTTGATGATATCACCAAGCGTGGTGCTCTCATCCTCTTTGTTGAACTCTTTCAAGGCCTCTCTCTCTTTTACGCGCTCGAGACGTCGTACGGAGACTCGTAGGCGGTTGTTTTTGGTATCGAGATAAGAGATCACACCTTCGATCTCGTCGCCCACTTGTAGCTCCTCTTTCTTCAAAGGCGCAAGGTCCTCGTTGCGGATCAATGCATCCACGTTTTCGTCCAAAGAGATGAATACGCCGAAATCTTTGATATCTTTGACTTTTCCTTTGACGATATCCCCTACCTTATGCTCTTTGGCAAACTTCTCCAATGGACTTTCAAGCAGCGATTTTCTATCCAGAGAGATTCGCTCTTTCTCTCTATCTATACGAGCGATCTTCACCTCCACTTTATCGCCCAC
>JALWZJ010000005.1 GCA_027002625.1 Campylobacterales bacterium | reverse complement strand
TGGACTCTTTGTTTCCAGGCTACACCCCCATCTCCAGTGCTCCCTTTCGAATCACCAGAAACGCAGATATCGAGATCGAAGAGGAAGAGGCGGACGACTTCATGGAGCTACTCGAAGAGGGGCTCAAACTCAGACGCCATGGTGAAATCGTACGGTTGGAGATCGGAGCCGACGCCGACCAGAATCTAATCGACTTTCTCAACGACCACCTCAAAATCTTCAAGGAAGATATCTACAAGTACCGCATTCCTCTTAATTTGGGAGGCCTGTGGGAGATCGCCAGCAACAAGAATTTCCCCCATCTACTCTTCCCTCCTTTCACTCCCAAGATCTTGCCCCCACTCGATAGCGCCGACTCGGTGATGGATGTGATCGAAAAAGAGGATGTGATGCTCTACCACCCCTACGAAAGCTTCGATCCGGTAGTGCGCTTCATCGCAGAGGCCAGTAAAGATCCCAACGTCTTGGCTATTCGGATGACACTCTATCGTGTGGGCAAAAACTCTCCAATAGTGCGCTCGCTTATCGAAGCGGCCGAGAGCGGCAAGCAGGTGACGGCGATGGTGGAGCTCAAGGCGAGATTCGATGAAGAGAACAATCTCATCTGGGCCAAGGAGTTGGAAAAGGCGGGAGCCCACGTGATCTTCGGGATCCCAGGGTTCAAAGTCCACGCCAAGATCGCCCAGGTGATCAAAAGAGATGGCGACAGACTCAAGCAGTATGTCCACCTGGCTACGGGCAACTACAACCCCCAAACGGCAAAGATCTACACCGATGTGAGTCTCTTTACCTCCCGCAAAGAGATCACGGAAGATGCCACCAGATTTTTCCATTTTCTCACAGGTTTCAGTAAAAAGACGAAGCTCTCCACTCTCTACATGTCTCCTTTTCAGATCAAACCAAAGCTCTTGCAACTCATCGACGAGGAGCGAAAAAAGGGAAGCGAGGGCCATATCATAGCCAAGATGAACTCCTTGGTGGACCCAGACGTGATCGTGGCTCTGTACAAAGCCAGTATGGCGGGTACTCGCATCGATCTGATCGTGCGAGGAATTTGCTGCTTACGGCCTGGTGTGGAGGGGGTGAGTGAAAATATCAACGTCATCTCAATTGTCGGCAAATATCTCGAGCATGCCAGGATATTCTACTTCAAGCACTCCGATCCCAAAATCTTCATCTCCAGTGCCGACTGGATGCCACGAAACCTGGAGCGGCGCATCGAGCTGATGAGTCCCATCCTGGAAGCGGACCATGCCGAGCGGCTCTACGAGATCTTGCAGATCCAGCTCAAGGACAACGTCAAAGCAAGAGAACTCAAAAGCGATGGCAACTATGTCAAGCGTCGTCCCCAGCCCGGTAAACCTCCTATCAACTCACAGCTTTTGATGGAAGAGTACGCCAAACTTCTCCAAGCAACCCACCAAAAAAATACAACCTCGAAAGCAAAAAGACTTGCTAAGAGACTGTTGAAGGAGAGCTGATGATACTACGCTATAAAGAGTGGTTTCCACAATTTGGCAAGAACAGCTGGGTGGCTCCCGACGCTACGGTGATCGGCAACGTGAAGATGGGAGAGGACTCCTCTATCTGGTTTGGGTGTGTGGTACGAGGGGATGTGCACAAGATCCGTATCGGCAGCCGCACCAACATCCAGGACCTTACGATGATCCATGTCACCCACTACAAATCACCCGATATGAGTGACGGCCACCCCACCATCATCGGCGACGACGTGACGGTGGGGCATCGGGTGATGCTGCACGGCTGCACTATAGAGGATACCTGCTTGATTGGCATGAACTCCACCATCCTCGATGGAGCGGTGATCGGCAAGGAGTCGATCGTGGGTGCCGGAGCGCTGGTGACGGGTGGCAAGAAGTTTCCGCCACGCAGCCTCATCCTCGGCTCTCCCGCCAAAGTGGTGCGAGAGTTGACAGATGAGGAGGTGGCCGAGCTCTACGCCAGTGCCGAGCGCTATGTGGCCTTCAAAGAGGAGTATAGAGAATTTATAAGATGATATTATGACTTGAATTGCGATTGGTTATAATACTTAAACGATCAGATTACTTTATTCGTTTTATAATTTTTCTTTAAAGCCAAAGTCATTATAATTAGGGTGCATCGAAATTTCTAAAAGGGGCACAAATGGCAAAAATTGTGGTGTTAGGAGCAGGTGTTTCTGGACACACTGCTGCTACTTTCGCAAAACATTGGCTTGGAGACAAACATGAAGTAGTAGTAGTGTCTCCAAACAGCAAATGGAACTGGATCCCTTCCAACATCTGGGTTGGTGTGGGCGAGATGAGTCCTGATGAGGTGGTCTTCGAGCTGGCACCGGTCTACCAAAAGGCTGGCATCGACTTCAAGCAGGCCAAGGCTGTCTCTATCCATCCAGAGGGCAAAGAAGGGAGCGACAGACCCTATGTGACGATCGAATATACAGATCCCAACAAAGCGGGCGAAACGGAAGAGGTGGATTATGACTTTTTGATCAACGCCACCGGACCGAAGCTCAACTTCGCGGCCACTCCAGGTCTTGGACCAGATGAAGGCAATACTCTTTCAGTATGTACCTACCTCCACGCCGCCGAGGCCAATACCCATTTTCAAAACGCCATCGAGCGGATGAAAAAGGGTGAAAAGCTCAAGTTCCTCATTGGTACCGGTCATGGAATGTGTACCTGCCAAGGGGCGGCATTCGAGTATATCTTCAATATCGAGCACGAACTCAACAAAGCAGGCGTGCGAGACAAAGCGGAGATCAAATGGATCTCGAACGAACAGTTCTTGGGAGACTTTGGAGTTGCTGGTCTGCATATCAAATGGGGTGGCCATATCGTCAGCTCCAAAGTACTCGCCGAATCACTCTTTGCCGAAAGAGGCGTGGACTGGATCACGGGAGCCCATGTCAAAGAGATCCAAAAAGGTAAACTCCAATACGAACTTCTCGATGGAAGCGAAGGGGAAGAGACTTTCGATTTTGCGATGCTGATCCCGCCCTTTACAGGTGTGGGCCTCAAAGCCTACGACAAAGAAGGCAACGACATCACCGACAAGGTATTTGCTCCAAACGGCTTTATGAAAGTGGATGCGGACTACAGCGGCAAGCCGTTTGAGGAATGGAAAGCCGAAGATTGGCCGAAAATCTATCAAAACCCAGACTACAAAAATATGTTCGCAGCGGGTATCGCCTTCGCTCCACCACATCCGATCAGCAAGCCTGCCAAATCACCCAATGGTACCCCCATCACTCCGGCACCTCCAAGAACTGGTATGCCATCTGGTATCATCGGCAAAACCGTAGCCCAAAACATCGTCGAAGTAATAGAAGGAAAGAGCGATCTGGAAAACCTCAAGCACCACGCCTCTATGGCGGAGATGGGAGCTGCTTGTATCGCATCTACAGGTAAAGGACTCTTGGACGGATCTGCAGTGGCACTGACGGTCTATCCAGTCGTACCGGACTACGACAAATATCCAGGTACTGGACGAGATCCTGAGTATACATTCGGTGAGATAGGACTTGCAGGTCACTGGATCAAGCACATCTTGCATCATATGTTTATGTGGAAAGCGCAGCTCAAACCCGGCTGGACGCTGATCCCAGAATAAGAAGGAGAAAAAATGGCAAGCGATTACAAAAAGATTCAAGAAAATATCACACCATACGATGGAAAGACCTTCGGGGCGATGATCCCTGGGCCTTTTCAAAGGTTTCTTAGAAAATGCCTCATCTGGCAATTTATCCGATTTATCATCATCAACCTCAAAATGCTTCGCGTCGTCGCGAAATCCCACCACTAATCTTCGGGGCTTTTGCCCCACCACATATCAATCCAAAGGCAGATCATGGCTGAACTTCTCACCTACCCAGACCAACGACTATTGCAAATCTCCGGACTGGTGCGCCACTTCGACGATCCAAAAATAGACGAAACAATCCAGCAGATGAAAGAGACAATGGAAGAGCACGACCTGAGCGCTTTGGCCGCTATCCAAATCGGTGTGCCACTGCGTGTCATCCTGCTCAAAAAAGAAGATCAATATATGCTCTTTATCAATCCGGCAATCTACGGTAAAGAGGGCAAATATTTTCCTTCTACCGAAAGTGACGAGAGTCTGCCAGGCGCCAAGCTCACCGTCCAACGCTATCCCGTGATCAAGATCATGTACCAAGATAGGGAGGGTAAAGACCAGTTTTATAGAGCCGAAGGAGAGGAAGCCGTGACGCTGCAGCGAAAGATCGATATGGTCTTTGGAGGCTATCTTTTCGACAAGCTCAATAAAAAGGAGCGCAAGAGGTTTTTCAAAGAGCACGGCACCTACGGCGACACCTGCCCCAGTCTCTTTGTCAAAGACAAGATCTTGGCCGCTCTTCGCCTTTTTTTGACACTGCACGCTCTGGCTATTTTGCTTTCACCTTTTGTGGATATGGCCAAAATTGTGCTGCACTACAATACACTTCTTTTTGTTTTGGAGTTTGTATGGGTGATTTTCTATGCCATCTATGCCAAGTATGAGACCACCAAATACAAAAACTGCACTTCCTGCCAAGGGGCCAACGTCTTTGGCACCTCGGCCATCTATATAGGTGTGGCCACGATCCTCTATCTTATCTCCTGGATGGTGCGATGAAGAGATTTTTGAGTGTGGAGAACCTCACCCTCGTAGCAATTTTCGTAGGTATCGCCTTTGGCTACTACTTCAAAGAGGCCGCCTTGGCCATCGAGGTGGTGGGGCAGATCTATCTGGCGCTTTTGAAGATGCTCATCATCCCTTTGGTGGTGGCCTCCATCTTCGTAGCCATCACCTCTTTGGAAGATACGAGCGAGCTCAAGTCCATCGGACTTCTGGCCTTTGCCTACTACCTCACCACCACGGCTCTTGCCGTCACTTTGGGTCTTGTGATCTTCAATATCTTCGATCCGGGAGCTGGCAAAGCGGTGCTGACAGATCTCACCTCCTCTGCCCATCTGCCACAGCCAAAGGAGCTGAGTATCTCAGACTTTTTGCTCTCCTTTATCCCCACCAATATCTTCGAGGCCCTCTCCAAAGGAGCGATCTTACCCATCATCTTCTTTACGATCCTTTTTAGCGTCGCAGCTCTTTTTATCGAAACGCCAAAGCGCCAGATACTTTTCAACTTCTTCGACGCTATCAACGACTCGATGATGGTTTTGGCCAAATGGGTGATCACCCTCACGCCTCTTGGAGTATTCGCTTTGCTTGCGGCTACTGTGGCCAAGCATGGGCTCGAGCCCATTTTCAATCTCTACAGCTATGTCCTCACCGTCTTGGCCGCTTTGGCGATCCATGCGGTGGTGGTGCTGCCAGCCATTGCCTATCTCATTGGACGCTTCAATCCTTATCGCTACTTCTGGCAGATCAAAGAGGCACCCCTCATCGCCTTTTCCACAGCTTCGAGCTCCGCTACGCTGCCAGTATCTATCGAAGTGGCCGAGACCAAAGGGGGTGTGAGCAAAAAGGTGGCAGGCTTCGTGCTGCCGCTGGGAGCTACGATCAATATGGACGGTACTGCGCTGTACGAGTCGATCGCCGTGATGTTCATAGCAAACTTAAGTGGTGTGGAGCTAAGTCTTGCTCAACAAATCACCATCTTCATCACTGCCACTTTCGCCTCCATAGGAGCTGCGGGGATACCGGGAGCTGGTCTTGTGATGATGACAATGATCCTCGATAGCGTAGGCTTGCCCGCTGAGTATATCGCCCTGATCATCACTGTCGATAGATTTTTGGATATGTTCCGTACCGCCATAAACAACTGGGGGGACCTGCTGGGGGCCAAGATCATTGACTCTTTGCTGGCTCGCTCTCGATCTTGAGCGAGGGAGCCTGCTTGCTAAAGGCGATCAGCTCTTCGGCGTTTTTGATGCTTTTGGGAAGCTTTTTGAGCGATTTTTGCATGATCTTGTAAGCGGTCAAGGCATCGGCGTAGGCGCGGTGGCTCACCGCAGTCTCTATCCCCAGGCTCTTGTTCAAAAACTCCAGCCCATACCGCTCGCTGGGAATCGTCCGTTTGGCCAGATCGATGGAGCAGAGCTTCCTGTTGGCCAGCTTGCCATATCCGAGCTCTTCGAGCTTGTTGGAGATGAAGTTGTAATCAAACCCCACATTGTGGGCTACGAAGACCGCATCGCCCAAAAACTCCTTGAAGCGTAGCAGCACCTCCTTTTGGCTGGGGGCTTGTTTGAGATCTTTGGCTTCGATGCCGGTAAGCTTGGTGATGTACTCGGGGATCTCTTTTGCGTAGATGAAGCTCTCGAAGCGATCGATGATGCGCCCACCTCTGCTTTTGATGGCACCGATCTCGATCACTTGGGAGTTGTAGGGTTTGCTGCCGTTGGTCTCGATATCGACGATGACGAACTCTTGCTCTGGGAGTGGCGTGGTGGCGGTCTTGAGCTCTATCTTCTTGCCCTTTTCTCTTAGAGGAAAGCCTCTGGCCAATAGAGTCTGATAGAGTAGCTCCGGATCTTCGAACATCCCAAAAAGTGTTTGCAAAAGCCCAAAGAAGCGCACCTTCTCCATCGGCCTTTTGAGCTTGTAGGCGAGCTTGTCCAGTTTACTCAAATTTCGCCCTTTGTACGAACTCTTTGACTTTGGCCGGATCCTTTTTGCCCTTGATGGCTTCCACCCCGCTACTCACATCCACCCCGTAAAAGCCAAATCTTTTCACCTCGCTCACATTGGCTGGATCCAGCCCGCCGGCAAGGATGATCTTGGAGGTATCCACACCATCGAACCACTCCAGAGCCACCCGCTTGCCGGCTCCTCCATACTGGGGGACATAGGCGTCCACGAGCCGATAGCGATCGCCAAAGCGGTGGATATCCTCTGGCCTTCTGGCCCGCACCACCGGCAGCGCCTTGATGGCCAAAGCGTCCACGAAGGCTTCGTCCACCTCGAAGTGCAGCTGGGCCAGACTCATGCCGCTCTCATAGCAGATCTCCTCGATACGCTCCTTTGGCTCATCTACAAAAAGCCCTACTCTCTCCACGAATGGGGGCAACTGCCGAGCGATGGCAGCGGCCTTGGTTGGAGTGATGAAGCGAGGAGATTTATCGTAAAAAACGAAACCCAAAGCGTCGGCTCCCGCCTCGATAGCTATCAAAGCATCTTCGAGGTTGGTGATACCGCAGATCTTGACTCGAAGCACCTTAGACCTTCAGACTCTTTATGGCCGTTTCGTAATCTTTGTGGCCAAAGACATAGCTGCCCGCCACTACTACATCCACGCCCGCCTCTTTGAGCTGATGGATATTTTGGTCGTTGACACCTCCGTCCACCTCGATGAGGCACTTGGGATTGTGCTTTTCGATCAGCTCTTTGGTCTGGCGTATCTTGTCGTAGATGGGGATGAACTTCTGCCCGCCAAAACCTGGATTGACACTCATCAAAAGCACCATATCCACATATTTGACGATCTCTTCGAGGCAAGAAACCGGAGTAGCTGGATTGAGTACGATGGAGGGCTTGATGCCGTGACCTCTGATCTTTTGGGCCAGGCGGTGGTGGTGGCGTTCGCTCTCATAATGAAAAGAGATATATTTTGGCTTCAAAGGAGCGAAGAGATCGACGAAAAATGTATTGTCCTCCACCATCAGATGCACATCCAAGGGCTTCGTAGCTACCTGAGCTACGGCTTTAGCCACCACGGGGCCTATGGTCATGTTTGGGACGAAATGTCCATCCATCACATCCACATGGACCAGATCCGCTCCCGCTTCACACACCTCGATCACCTCTTTGGCCAAAATACCGAAATCGGCACTCAATATGCTTGGAGCTACCAGCATGGCTCTCCTTTAGAAAAGTTTCCCAATTATACCAAAAGCCAAAGCTAAAATAGAGTTGAAATTCAACTAATTTTAAGCTATTTTTTCCTATCATTCATCACTCAAAAACCAACAAAGGTGCGCATCATGTCAAAAAAATGTATAGTTACAGGCAAAAAGCCTATGAGCGGGCACAACGTCAGCCACGCCAACAATAAAACGAAAAGAAGATTTTTGCCAAACATTCGAACCGTACGCATCACCTTGCCAGACGGAACGAAAAAGAAGATCAAAGTCTCTGCAAAAGGTCTTCGAATCCTCAAAAAGAAAAATTTCCAAATCGATCTGTAAGCTCCTTCGGGCCTTTGGCCCCACCTCTTCCCAAAGGCTGACCCATGCACTTTGAACTTTTTCCCCTCAAAAACTCCATAGCCGATGTGGATGGCTTTTTTTGTGACGGCGTGTCGGCAGGTCTGAAAAAAGATGGTCTGGATGTAGGTTTCATCTACAGTGACACTCCTTTTGATGTAGCGGCTCTTTTTACACAAAATAGATTCCAGGCAGCTCCTATCAAACATTTCCAAAGGCACAACATCACCCAAAGCAACTTCCTTTTGGCCAACTCCAAAAACGCCAATGCCATGACAGGAGAGCGGGGTATCGAGGATATCGAGTGGATATTGGAGCGACTTGGCCAAAAGTTTGATCTACAAAGTCCCATCATGAGCTCCACCGGCGTCATCGGTGTGCCATTGCCCAAAGAGGCTATTCTCGAGGCTGCCTTGGACTTTGAGCTACAAGCCAAAAGGGCCGATCGCTTCGCCCAGGCAATCATGACCACCGATACTTTCCCAAAATCGATCGGCTTTGAAGTAGAGCTCGAAGATGGGAGTAGTTTTAAAATTGCTGGAGTGGCCAAGGGTGCTGGGATGATCAATCCCAATATGGCTACGATGCTTTGCTTCATCGCTACCGACGCAGCAGTACCGACCCAGCAGATGCGACCCCTTTTGGCCAAATATGTAGGAACCACCTTCAACGCCATCAGTGTCGACGGAGATACCTCCACCAACGACAGCCTCTTTTTGCTGGCCAATAAAAAAAGTGGCGTCTACAATGAGGAGGCTTTCGAGTTCGCCTTGCAAAAGATCATGCACCACCTGGCCCTTTGTATCGTCAAAGATGGTGAGGGAGCGACGAAAGTGGCGGCATTCCATGTCACGGGAGCCGCCAGCGACCAAGAGGCCGCCATCGCCGCCAAAGCTCTTACCAATTCACTTCTTG
>JALWZJ010000004.1 GCA_027002625.1 Campylobacterales bacterium | reverse complement strand
TGGCTACAGCTCTCGACACTTCCATCGGACCTGCCATCTGCTCCGACAGGATATTTTATCTTTATCGATTTTCCGCAAGACCAGCAACTCTACCACACCAATGCATTCTCATGGGTCTATATAGATAGAAACTCTATGGGCGTCTATAAACTGATGGGTGCAGACCAAAATCACAATTTTAACTATCTGGATGAAAATGGCGATGGGGTACCCGATCCTCTTGGTGGCGTGCATGTCACGATCCAAGGGACCAATGTTGCATTCGATGTAGAAGGAGGATCGGCGAACGTAGGTGAAGGCCAAAGCAGTAGTGCCCAATCCTCCTCCCAAGGTTCCACCTGGCCAAAAGTGACTTGCTCGGATGAAAAGAGTCAACAGTATGGAGGGATGGGATTTTACTATAAAGCCGACTCCTGGTATCAAGGTCTTGTGATATTCAACTGTCAATTGGATGCCGATCCCAGTTGGGATTTGGCTGTGGATAGACTCGATGTGGCCAATGTGAAAAAAGTGGAACGCTACGATATCCTCTACGATGGCAAGCGAGCCGATGCGAAAATTTCGACCGACTACAGAGCAGGATCAGTCCATATCCAGGGTCACTACGAGGGCAGAGCTATCGACTGCATCGAATACTACCATCCTATGGCTCCAAAAACTTTGAAAAAAGATGATCCGTTTGCAATTGAGGAATATATGGAGTGGGAAGGGGATGGCCCTTGCGATCCAAATTTTATCCGATCGACCTGCCCTTCATGGTACTATGAAGATGTGGACGATTGTCATAGCGACGCAGATACGCCTATCGAGCAGGCACGCCACTCAGATATCAAAGAAAATGCCGATTATCAAGTGATAGATACCCAAAACAGGACCCATTTGATCCATATCTTTAGAGAATATAAAGTGGATAGGTAGTAGTGAAGCAAGAAGCGGCTTAGAGGGCCGCTTTCGCTTTTTCTACGATTTTGGAGAAGTGTGCTGGCTCGTTCATAGCCATATCGGCAAGGATCTTTCTATCAAGCTCGATACCTGCGAGCTTGAGTCCATGCATAAATCGTGAGTAGCTGATATCGTTGAGCCTACATGCCGCATTGATTCTGGTGATCCAAAGCTTTCTAAAATCTCGCTTCTTTTGCTTTCTATCTCTATAGGCGTAGACCAAGCTTCTTTCAAGCTGCTCTTTCGCTTTTCTAAAGTGCTTGCGTCTTCCGCTATAAAATCCTCTGGCCTGCTTTAAAACCTTTTTGTGTCGTCTTCTTCTGACAACTCCCGTTTTTACTCTCATTCTTTCTCCCTTTACCTTTGTGTTTTGTAGGTGCCGCTAAAGCGGACTTGACCCAGTATGGGTGGAGTCGATACGACTTAGTACGTGGCGATCAACTCGATAATGCGAACTTCGTCTACTTTACTCACGTAGTGAGGTGCTCGTAGATGTCGTTTTGTCTTGGGTGACTTCTTGGTCAGGATGTGACTTCTATAGGCTGCGCCCCGCTTGATCTTGTTCTTTGTCTTTTTAAAGCGTTTCGCAGCGCCACGATGGGTCTTCATCTTTGGCATGCTGGCTCCTTTGTAGAATTTGGGAATGTGATTATACCGTAAGATTATAAGAGGGAGGTTAAAAGAGGGAGTTAGAAGTGGCTACTTCTTATCCTCTTTTTTAGGCACTACGAGCATATTGATATAGCGTCCTTCTTGGTGGGGCTTTTTCTCCACCACTCCCACATCTTCGATAAGAGGTATGATTTTGTTGAGTACCTCTACACCCGCTTCTGGGTGGGCCATCTCACGGCCCCTCAAAAAGACACGAAATTTGACGTGCTTGCCCTTTTCCAAAAACTCTCTGGCGTGCTTGACTTTGTAGTCGATATCGTTTTGAGCGATTTTGACAGAGAGCTTGATCTCTTTGACCTCGATCTTTGTCTGCTTCTTTTTGGCCTCTTTGAGTTTTTTTTCTTGCTGATACTTGAACTTCCCGTAGTCCATGATCTTGCACACGGGAGGATTGGCGTTGGGGGCGATGAGCACCAGATCCAGACCCTTCTCCTCGGCAAGCCTGAGTGCCTCGTTACGGCTGATTATGCCATACTGCGTGCCATCGTCTCCTACACATCGAACTTCCGGTACCCGTATCTGCTCGTTGAGGAGCACTTGATCCTTTTTCTTACTCAAAAGCGTACCTCACTTAATTTCTCCTTGATTTTTGAGATAAATTGATCTTCTGTCAAATTATACTGCATCTTTTCTCTTCTATCTCTTATAGCCACACTACGCTCCTCTACCTCTTTGTCGCCGATGATAGCCACCATAGGGACCTTTTGCTTCTCGGCGTTTCTGATCCGTTTGTTGAGGCTGTCTTTGGAGTCGTAGATCTCGCTATCGACTCCCAGCTCCATCAATCTATCGGCCAGCTCCTTGGCATAGGCTACATGATCGGAGGCTATGGGTACGAAGATCACTTGCGTTGGGGCGATGAAAAAGGGAAACTCTCCAGCGTAGTGCTCGATCAAGATACCAATGAAACGCTCGAAAGAGCCAAGGATAGCCCTATGGATCATCACGGGGCGCTTTGGAGTGTTGTCGCTATCGGTAAATTCGAGCTCGAAGCGCTCAGGCAGGTTGAAATCGACCTGAATCGTTCCACACTGCCACTTTCTGCCGATTGCGTCTGTGATCTTGATATCGATTTTGGGACCATAAAAGGCGCCACCACCCTCGTCTATTCCATATTTGTGGCCATTTTCATCCAGTGCCTCTTTCAAGGCTTTCGTGGCCACCTCCCATATCTCCTCACTTCCAATCGCCTTTTTGGGCTTGGTGGAGATCTCCATCTCGTATGAAAAATCGAATGTTCTCATGATCTCGTCCACAAAGCCCAACACCTCGATCACGATATCCTTGATCTGCTCAGGCTTACAAAAGATATGGGCATCGTCTTGGGTGAATTCTCGCACACGAAAGAGGCCGTGCAGCACTCCACTCTTTTCGTGGCGATGTACCACACCATACTCGAAATATTTGATAGGCAGCTCACGATAGCTTCGCTTCTTGGACTTGTAGATGATGATGTGGCCTACGCAGTTCATCGGCTTGATGCCGTACTCCACGCAATCCTCTTTGCCCTCGTCGCAGATCTCGGTGAAGTACATGTTCTCTTTGTAGTTTTGATAGTGGCCGCTCTTTTTCCATAGCTCGCTTTTTAGGATCTCCGGGCCTCGCACCGGCTCGTAGCCACGTTTGCGGTGTGCACTAAAGAGCAAAGATTCGAGCTTGCTTCTAAGCCTCGCCCCCTTTGGCAGCCATAGCGGCAGGCCGGCACCCACCTCCTCACTGAACATAAAAAGCTCCAGCTCGCTGCCAAGCTTTCTGTGGTCACGCTTTTTGGCCTCTTCGATCATCTGTAGATACTCTTTGAGTGCCTTCTTGTCCGCAAAAGCCACACCATAGATACGAGTGAGCATCTCTTTACTCTCATCGCCACCCAGATAGGCACCCGCTACGCGAGTGAGTTTGAAATTTTTGAGGTATTTGGTGTTTGGTACGTGGGGACCGCGACACAGATCCTCGAAATCGCCTTGTTTGTAGATAGAGACGGTGTCGCTGGGGATAGACTTGAGGACCTCTTGCTTTAGATCGTCCGCTTTGAACTTCTCTATCGCTTCGGCTTTTGGTACCTCATAACGCTCGATAGGAAGCTTTCGCTTGGCGATCTCGGCCATCTTTTTTTCTATCTTTGGGAGATCCTCTTCGCTAATCTTGCTATCCACTCGAAAATCGTAGTAAAACCCCTCGTCCACCACGGGCCCTACGAAAAATTTGGCCTCCGGATAGAGCTCCTTGATCGCTTGTGCCATCAAGTGGGCTGTGGAGTGACGCAAAACTTTAAGAGCTTCTTTGGAGTTGTCTGGATAGATTTTTTGGGAGGATTCGATATCGATATTTTTAGCTTGTGCGGTTTGGAGGTCTATAATCTCGTCATCTTTTTTGATCGCAATGGGCTCCAACAAGATCCTTTTTTTGGTATGTTCGTATATGAGCACCAAGGCGCCGATAGACCAACATACTCTCATGGTGGTCGCGAGAGGATTCGAACCTCTGACCACTACGATGTCAACGTAGTGCTCTACCCCTGAGCTACGCGACCAAGCAAATAGACAATGAAATTATATCAATTTTTTTTTAAATGTAAATAGATAAACCAAAAAATTGCCAAATCGATCATCACATCGGCGAAGTTGAACACCGCAAAATCGAATCCGCAATGCCAATAGACATAATCTACGACTCCTCCATAGACAAAGCGGTCGTACAGATTGCCAAGGGCCGCACCAAACAGCGTCCCCAAAGCGAGCGGGTGCTTCGCTATCCATCCGTGACGCACCACATACGCCAGGACTGCCGCGATGATCGCTACCAAAATCCACTTGAGCCACGGCCCCAAAAAGCTAAAGAGACTAAAGGCCACTCCCTCGTTGAGCACATATCCCAAGGTGATACAGCGGCTCTGCCAAAAAAAGCCTTGTAAAAAGAGCTCTTTGAGGGCTCTATCGATAAAAAAGATGCCAAGGGCCATCAAGAAAAAGGCGATATATCTTTTCATGAGAGCTCTTGCTTGAAAAACTCTATGAGCTCCTCCATCGTCTTATCCACCACTCGCCTCTCCTGACCTTCAAGAAGTATACGAAGCTTGTTTTCGGTACCGGAGTAGCGTATCAGAGGCCGAAGGCCTCTGCTTTTGAGCTCCTCTTGCCACTTTTTGTATCCTTCGATTTGATCCAGAGGTTTTTTTTGACTGATCTCTATATTTTCCAGGCGGCTGGGATAGGGATCGAAAGGGGCCAACACCTCACTGGCTCTTTTGCCGGAGCGCAGCATCAATGCGGTGATCTGCAATGCGCTTGCGATCCCGTCACCTGTCTTGGCATAATCACCGAAGATGATATGCCCACTTTGCTCTCCACCAAAATTAAGCCCTCTTTTTTTCATCTCCTCGAGGACATACTTGTCCCCTACCCCACATCGAACCAGATCGATACCATGTTTGGCCAAAAAGTCCTCCAAAGCCTGGTTGCTCATCACGGTAGCCACTACCGCATCCCCTTTGAGCATTCCATATGTTTTGAGATAAAGCGCCAAAGCACCGAGAAGCCGGTCCCCGTCGACGATCTCTCCCTTTTCGTCCACCACCACAAGCCGATCTGCATCCCCATCCAGAGCGAACCCGATATCGGCTCGGTACTTGAGTACGGTTTTGGCCAATTCCTGAGGATACATGGCGCCACATTTGTCGTTGATATTGAAGCCATTTGGTTCGTTGTTGATGACGATCACTTCGGCTCCCAGCTCCTCGAAGACCGTAGGAGCCACCTTGTAGCCAGCACCGTTGGCGGTATCGAGCACGATGCGAAGGCCATGAAGCGTGAGATCTTTTGGGAAAGAGTTCTTGAGATGGACGATATAGCGGCCGATCACATCGTCGATCCGCTTGGAAGCACCGATCTCTTTGTCCGTTTTTTGATTCTCCTCTATCATCTCTTCATCAAAGTAGATCTTTTCTATCGCCTCCTCGTCCGATTCTTGGAGCTTGTCACCTTTGTGGTCGAAAAATTTGATCCCATTGTCGTAATAGGGATTGTGCGAGGCGCTGATCATGATCCCTGCGTCACATCGCATATCCTCGGTCAAAAAGGCGATGGCGGGAGTGGGCATAGGGCCTACTTGGATCACATTGTAGCCTACGGCCGTCAGACCGCTGACAAGTGCGTTTTCTATCATGTAGCCGCTTCGTCTCGTGTCTTTGCCCACGACGATTTTGTTGGTGAGGCTGTTTTTGCGAAAATAGATCCCAGCGGCCATCGCCAGGCGCATACTAAGCCCTGCCGTAAGCTTTTTACCGGCTTTGCCACGCACCCCATCCGTTCCAAAAAGTTTCATACTTTCCACTCCAAAAGCTTAAAAGTTTCTAAATTTAAAGAATATTTAAAGAAAATTCGGGTACCATTCTAACCTAAAATACATTAAAAAGGATTAAAGAGTATGGCAAATCACAAATCCGCACTCAAGCGAGTTCGCCAGACAAAAAAGAGAACGGAACGCAACCGATATTTTAGAACACGGATGAAAAACATCATCAAATCTGTCAAAGAGGCGGTGGAGAGCGGCGACAAAGCGGCTGCCGTGGAGGCTTTGAAGGTAGCCAACAAGCGAATCCACGAGTATGTGAGCAAAGGAATCATCAAGAAAAACAACGCCGCAAGAAAGGTCTCCAAGCTCCACAAACTCGTCAACTCCATGACAGAGGCCGCGTAAGCGCCTCTGAGAGCCAAGAATGCTCAAAGAAAAACTCTCCCCTTTCATCCAGCGCTACGAAGAGATCAACAAACTCCTCAGCTCCCCCGAGATCACCAGTGATATCAAAAAGATGACTGAGCTTAGCAAAGAGCAGTCCGAGATCGAGCCTATCGTCCAAAAGGCCAAAGAGTATCTTGGTGTTCTACAAGCCATCGAAGAGAACAGGGCCTTGATCGAAGACGAGGAGTTGGGGGAGCTGGCCAAAGAGGAGCTCTCGGAGCTTGAGCCCAAAAAAACGGAGCTCGAAGAGCAGATCAAACTCCTGCTCGTCCCAAAAGATCCCAATGATGAAAAGGATATCTACTTAGAAATCCGTGCTGGAACAGGGGGCGAAGAGGCGGCACTTTTTGCGGCAGACCTCTTCAAAGCCTACGCCAGATACGCTGAAAAAAAGGGCTGGAAGACGCAGATCGTCAGCTCCAGCGAGAGCGATACGGGAGGCTACAAAGAGATTATCGCCAAAATCAAGGGCCAAGGGGTCTATAGCCGCCTCAAATATGAAGCGGGTACGCACCGAGTCCAGCGAGTCCCCCAGACCGAATCCCAAGGACGTATCCACACCTCCGCCGTGACGGTGGCGATCATGCCAGAAGTGGACGATGTGGATGTGCAGATCAATCCCAACGACCTCAAGATCGACGTCTACCGCTCCAGCGGCTGTGGCGGCCAGTCCGTCAACACCACCGACAGCGCCGTGCGCATCACCCACATCCCCACGGGTATCGTGGTGGCGATGCAGGATGAAAAGTCCCAGCACAAAAACAAAGAGAAAGCGATGAAGGTACTCAAAGCCCGAATCTTCGAAAAAAGAATGCGAGAGCAGCAAGAGGCTTTGGCCAAAGATCGCAAAGAGCAGGTGGGTAGTGGAGATAGGAGCGAGCGGATACGTACCTACAACTACCCCCAAAACCGCATCACCGACCACCGTATAGGACTCACCCTCTACAAGCTCGAAGAGATCATGCAAGGAGGCGACTTCGATCAGATCATCGAGCCCCTCATCGCTCACTATCAAGCCCAAAAGATCAAAGAGGCGGGACTATAACAAAGTGAGCCTCTTTGTCCTCAAAAGGGCAAAAACTCCTATCAACAACATTAAGAAAAAGAGCCCGCTCCTTGAAAGTGGAACGCTCACTTCGGATGGATCGGAAGTAGAAAACTCCATTACGATCGTCGGCGAAGGACCAGCTTCTCCCAAAGAGAGCCTACCTGCAGCTATCAACTTATCCTGATCCAATGTAATGGATCGCATAAATGTAGCCTGAGTAGAAGAATCCGGCACTGTACTAAGACCTAAGCTGCCAAAATCGCTTTTTGGCGCTCCTGTTATATCCATTTTATAAACAAATATTCCATGCTGGGACTGCGTCTGGTAATCCCCTACCATATAAATATCGCCATTGCTATCCAAAAGGGCGTCTCCCACCCACAAACTCTGGGTGCCAAAACCAATAAGCTTTATCCCATCCCCATCGAAACCACTATCGAGTTGTCCCGTATCGAAAATGCGCACGACGATCGCTTTCTCATCTGGAAGACTATCGTTGCCAATGATAGTGAGCATGCCGTTACTATGCAAAAGTAGCTTCACGCCATAATCGTCACTCCCACCGTTGCCATCCACCTGTAGTGCCCCGTTATTGGCGAAACTACTATCAAGTGTGCTATTTGGCAAAAATTTAAGAAGGTAAAGATCACGGTTGAGATTTCCTACTTTGATGGTACCCAGTAGATACTGATTGCCACTGGTATCGATGAGTATATCATTGGCGCTATATGAGCCTACTGTCGGCGCTGTTAACCGAATATCGCCAAGATAGGCTCCCGTTGTGGCATCGAATCTGATATTGATAAATTTTTTCACATTGGCCACTTTGGTACTGCCTCCTACATAAAGCACATTACCTCTTTTGGCCAAAGCCTCCCCTCTGTCCGACGTCCCGATATTTTGAGTCTTGATGCCATCGAGATCGAAGGCACTGATGAGATTGCCCAAAAGATCGTACTTCATCAAAAGAAAATCGCCGTTAGAATCTCCGACAATATAGAGATATCCACCATCGATCAAAGCATCCCTTGCCGTGTCAAATGAATTGGAATTGATATCTTTGACCACTACTCCACCTACACCAAAGCTTGGATCCAACGCTCCTGAGCTATCGAGTTTGGCTATGAAGATATCACTTCCAGGCATTCGTGCATTCCCTGCGATATAGATATTGCCACTACCATCCACCAAAGTCTTGACAGGAATTGTCTGCAAATACCCGGATACAGCCACTATACTCGCCCCGCCGTTGCCAAAGGAGGTGTTGAGACTACCCGCTCCCCACAGAATATGAACAAACAAAACTACTACAAAAACGGATCTTCTCATGATGCACCTCCTATTTTTGGCGCTTCTTTACACTTTTTCCTTTTTTTCCTTCTACAAAGAGAACACTTTTCTTCGATTTAGCTCCAATGAAATTAAATCATTAAATATATCATGATAAATCCTTTATTAGGAATATTTATATATCATACTCCTAATAAATAAAAAAAGCAAATGATTTTAGAAATTAAGGGGAAAGATGAGAGGGATTACCCCTCGAATTTATGGAGTCGGTTTTTGCGGATAATGGTGGAGACGAGATGGTTGTAGCGTCTGCCAAGCTGGGAGTAGCGTTGCATCGTCATAGCAGCTTGTAAGCCATCGAACTTTCTGCCCGCTTTTTTGGCTAAAACTCTGGCCAATCGAAACTCTCGGTATGCCGGATGGCGATTGAGATTGAGCATATATGAAGCGATAGAGTCTTCGATGGAGCGAAAGACTCGGATCTTGTGACGTTTGCCAGGAGCTCTGTTTTTGGGCACGATCCCGTTTTTGCCATAGGTCCACTCCCCAAAAAGATTGTTGGCAATTTTCGCGAAGCGACTTTTCCCCCATCCACTCTCCAACGCAGCCTGCGCCAGTACCAAAGAGACGGGAACGGCATCGATCTTTTTGAGGTATTCCTCTTTGTCGAAGAGCTTTTTGATGCGATACTTTTTGGCTATTTTGGCGAGCTTGGCCAAATCCTCTTCACTCGCGAGAGGATTTTTAGAAAATTTGGCAAAAAAGTTCTTCACAAAATCTCGCTCTTGCAATATTTTTTGATTCTCTTTCTCTACCAGAGGGTGCAGTAGCCTAAAAAAAGCCTCTTTTTGCACTTTGGTATCGTGGATCGAGTAGTACCACGCTGGGATTTTGTCCGCTCCTTGGAGCCATAGCGCCAGTAGCGTCAAAATCGTAAACAGGTATCTCAAAGGACCTCCTCCTTAAGTGTTTCAAATATCTTTTTGACTCTTCCTTTAAAAAAGAGTCTACCCTTTTCAAAGCGAAGAGCCAGCTCTTCGCCACTTTTGGGCACTATCCGCACCGCTTGCTCCACCCTGCCCTCCTCGAGGGCTCGCACAAAGCATGCAGCCATTCCGGTGCCGCAAGCGAGGGTCTCATCTTCCACCCCTCGCTCGAAGGTACGGATGCCCATATTTTTCAGATCGTGGATTATAGCATAATTTACGTTAGCATTGTATTTATCTCGAAGTTTTTTGGCCTCGTTTTTGTCGAACTGTTTCAAATCTTCTACAAAGGTCACAAGATGCGGCACGCCTGTATCGATGAGCCACCACTTTTTGCCATATTCTTGAATATCTTTTTGCAAAATGCGAGGCTCGGTCAACTGAGACTCCACCATATCCCCCTCTACCCTCGCCTCGATCACGCCAGCTCCTGTGAGAAATCGCATATGAGTAGGTGCCAGACCAAAGCTGGCGGCATAGTGGGCCGCTGCACGACTACCATTGCCGCACATGGCCGCTTCGCTCCCATCGGCATTGTAGAATTGCCATTCAAAATCGTACCGCTCATGGGGTAAAAGGACGATCAGTCCATCGGCTCCGATCCCCTCCTGGCGGTGACAGAGTTTTTTGGCCAAAGCGCTGCGATCTTTTTTGATGAAGGTGTGGAAAAGCACGAAGTCGTTGCCACTGGCTGAATATTTAACCAACTGCATAGCGATCCTTTATGGTTTGTACGAAATTTTCCACTTCGTTTTGCAGATGTTTGAGGTCTTTGCTGTTGTCGATGACGTAGTCGGCCATTTGGCGCTTTTTTTCGATATCGATCTGTAGCTCTATTCGCCGCAGTGCCTCCTGGCGAGGTAGTCGCTCCCTTTTGGTGAGGCGCTCAAGTTGCAGCTCTTTGGGAGCGTAGACCACCACCACAGGAGAGAGATCGTAGTTTTTAGTTTCAAAAAACAGAGGGATATCGATGAAGTATGGCACTTTGAAGCGCTCTTGGGCTTTGGCCAGGCGAATGATCTCCTCTTTGATCTTTGGGTGCAAAAGATGCTCCAGCCGCTTTCGCTCCTCACTATTGTGAAAAACCAAAGCTCCCAGTTTTTTGCGAAGCACCTTGCCATCTTGCACGTACTGGGGCCCAAAGAGCTTGGCTATCTGGTCGCTTTGAGCATCCAGAACCTTATGGGCTATCTCGTCGGCATCGATCACATGAAAGCCAAAAAGCTTTAAAAGATTGGCCACGGTGCTCTTGCCCGTGGCGATCCCGCCAGTCAGCACGATGGCGTGAGGTAGCTCTACCACTTATAGAGATCTCCAAGCTCTTGTTTGACGTAGTTTGGAAGTACGAAGCTGGCTTTGTGGATAGCGGCATTGTAGTAGCGAAGTCCATCCATCAAGTCGGCTCTTTGCAAAATCATATCGGCTGTGGGATGGTAGAGCTTCGAGCCGAGCACAAAGTTCCAGTTACACCCTGGATACATATACATCTCGAATCGATAGGGCATCACGATCTTGAAAAACTCCCCGATCACTCCCATGATCTGTTTGTGCAAGGGCATATCGATCCACCAGCTCTCACCTTGGGCGACGACGATGCCATCATCTTTTAAGATTTTAAAGACATGGGCGTAAAAATTGCGATCGAATAGTCCCTCGGCCGGACCCTCGGGATCGGTGGAGTCCACCAGCACCAGATCATACGTAGCCGCTGGGACATTTTTGACATACTCTATCCCATCGTCGATCATGAGATTGAGCCTGGGATTGTCCCAGTCGCCAATTTCTGGGAAAAACTCTTGAGAGACTTTTACTACCTCTTCGTCGATCTCCACCATATCCACTTGGATCCCTGGATGGCGCAGCAATTCCTTGGCCACTCCTCCATCACCTCCTCCGATCACCAACGCCCGCTTGGGCTCTTTATGAGTACAGGCTGGCACATGGGCCATCATCTCGTGGTAGATGAACTCATCTTTGTCGCACAGCATCCCATGCCCATCGATGACAAGTACTTTACCAAACTCCTCACTCTCGTAGACCTCGATATGCTGGTACTTGCTCTTTGTTTCAAAAAGCTTCTTTTCGACCTTGATCCCCTGCTTGAAAAAGTCTTTATGTATCTCTTCGAACCACATCGGCGCTCCAATTTGGATAAATTTTGTCTGATTTTAGCAAATTTGACTAAATTATACAAAAAGTTAAAGAGTTAGATGATATAATTTATATAGTATTCTGACGAAAGGAGACTTCATGTGCGGTGACAAAATGCAACGAATCTTGATGGCTATCATGCTTGGCTTTACCATGTATCTTTTTGCGATGGGTCGCACCGACCAGACCATGTTTCAAATAGCGGTGCTTTTGCAGACATTCATCATCATTATGCTGCTCATTTTCGCTTTTACCAATTTTTGCCCAAGCCTTTGGTTTTTCAACAAGATTTTTGGTAAATGCGACTGGGATAAAGAATGAGCCTCAGCTATAAAGAAAGTGGCGTCGATATCGACGCCGGAGCGAAGCTGGTCGAGAAGATCAAGCCGCTGGTGCAAGCCACCTTCAACGAAAATGTGCTGGGCAATATCGGCGGATTTGCCGGAGGGTTCGCTCTGCCAAAAGGCTACGAAGAGCCGGTGCTCTTTGGCGCTACCGATGGGGTGGGAACCAAACTCAAGCTGGCGATAGAGGCCAAGAAGTTCGACACGGTAGGGATCGATCTGGTGGCGATGTGCGTCAACGACCTCATCTGCAGCTTCGCAGAACCCCTCTTTTTTCTCGACTACTACGCCACGGCCAAACTCGATGTGGAGGAGGCCACTCAAGTGATAGCGGGGATCGCCAAAGGGTGCGAGGAGGCCCAGTGTGCACTTATTGGCGGCGAGACGGCGGAGATGCCGGGAATGTACCAGGAGGGAGATTTCGATCTGGCGGGATTTGCCGTAGGGATCGCAGAAAGAAGTGAGCTTGAAAATCGCCCTCCTCTCCAAGCGGGCGACCAACTCATCGCTTTGCCATCTTCTGGTATCCACTCCAACGGCTACAGCCTGGTGCGAAAGCTCTTTTTCGAAAAGCTTCGCATGGGGCTGGAGGATGAGTTCGAGGGTAGACCTCTCAAAGATGTGCTTTTGGAGCCTACCCGCATCTACGTGCGGCTCTACAAAAAGCTCAAACCCCATATCAAAGCTCTCGCCCACATCACGGGTGGTGGCATCGTAGAGAACCTCCCTCGGGTATTGCCCGACAACCTCAAAGCGGTAGTACACAAAAACCAGATCAAAGTATTGCCCATTTTCGAATTTATCTCCCGCTACGTTCCTGAGGAGGAGATGTACAAAACCTTCAATATGGGTGTGGGGATGATTCTGGTCGCCTCGCCAGAAGAGACACCAAAGATTTTATCTAAGAGTGACGGCTACCTCATCGGTGAACTCCAAGAGGGTCCAAAAGGGGTGGAGCTGGTGTGATCTATCTGCTCTCCAAACTCTTCACCTACACTCTCTTACCTCCCGCTCTTTTTATCTGGGGGCTACTGCTGGCCCCCAGATTTCGCCGCATAGCGATCCTTTTGGCCCTTTTGCTGTATGCTCTTTCTACTCAGGTAGGCTCCAGACTTTTGCTGCTGCCACTTGAAGATATGAAGCTGCCACCTTTGGCCAAAAAGCCAAAAATGGTCGTCGTGCTGGGTGGAGGGTACGACAAAGGAGTGCTGGCCACCTCCGCAGGATCTACCGAGCGGATACTTCGGGGACTTCTTTTGGCCAAAAAGGAGGGGTTGGCGCTACTCTACAGCGGCTACGAGGCCAAATATGCCAAAAAAACGATCGAGAGGATCCAAAAGGGCTTTGGGCTTCAGATCCTGGTATCCTATGAGTCCAGAAGCCTCGATACCTACCAAAACGCCAAGTATTCGGCCCAGATGATCCAAGCTCGCCAGATCTATCTGGTAACTTCGGCCTACCATATGCCCAGAGCCTACCGGCTCTTTCGCCACTTTGGCTTTTTGCCCACCCCCATCAAGACGGACTATCTGACCAAGCCCTCCCTCGAGACGTGGGCTCTTTTTCCAAAGATGGAGTATTTGCAAAACAGCTACGCGGCCATCCACGAGTATGTGGGACTGCTCAGTCTATGGCTGAGAGGTATCTCGTAGCAGCTCCATCACCTCCTCGTCACTGAGCTGATGGAAATCTCTATAAAACTGCCCCACAGCCATGAAATCCGCTGGCACATCGAGCACCACCACTCTATCGGCCGCTTCACGTAGCAGCGCCAAGCTATCTGGCGGGGCGACGGGCACGGCGATGATCACTTCCTTGGCTCCTTCTTCTTTGAGAGCTTTGGCCGCCAGGTACATACTCGCTCCCGTGGCCACCCCATCGTCGACCAGAATGACCCGCTTACCCTCTACTGGTATACGGGGCTTTTGGTAGAGGGCTCGCTTTTGTCGGATACCCTCCATGATCTTTCGGATCTGCTCGTCGATATAGGGCCTGGAGACGTTGAGCATCATCACGGCCCGCTCGTTGAGATATTCCATCCCGTTTTCGCTCACGGCTCCGATGGCGGCTTCTGGGTTGTATGGAGATGGGATCTTCTTGACAAAGAAAATATCCATCGGCAAACCCAGCTGCTTGGCGATCACGTGGGCTACCGGCACTCCGCCTCTTGGCAGAGCCACGACGATGGTATCGGGATCGTTGGCATACTCTTTGAGCTGCTGAGCCAGCAGCTCTCCCGCTTCGAAACGATCGCTAAAGATCATATCTTGCCTCCTTTTTTACTATAATATACCACAAAAGGAGGCAAATGGTCGCTTTGCTGCAACGTGTCAAAAGCTCGTGGGTCACTATCGATGGCCAGGAGGTGGCGAGGATCGGCAGGGGGTATACGATCCTTTTGGGAGTGATCGAGGGTGATGCAAAAGAAGATATTGCTAAGCTCGTCAAAAAGATCCTCAATCTTCGTCTCTTTCCAAACGAAAAGGGAAAAATGGATAAAAACATCCTCCAAATGGGTGGCCAGATCCTGGTGGTGAGCCAGTTCACCCTGGCCGCCAACTGCAAACGGGGTAATCGGCCAGATTTCACCCAGGCGATGCCACCACTTTTGGCCAAAGAGCTCTATGAGGATTTCGTAGCCAAGCTAAAAGAGCATATCGATGTACAAACGGGGGTCTTTGGGGCGATGATGGAGGTGGGTATCCTCAACGACGGGCCCGTGACGATCATCCTGGACAGCCGTCAGCTATGAGATGGTGGGTGGTGTTTGTGATGGCTCTTTGGGCGATGGCGGTAGATATCCATCCCAACTCTCCTCAAAAGTACACCCCACGGTACGATATATCCAAAGCTCTCCCTTTGAAAAAAGGCGACTACGCCACGGCAAGAGCCTGGGAGCCGGACTCTTTGGCCTACGCCTCCCATTTTCGCATCGCCGAGCTTGGTGGATTCGAAGATATCGAGCCAATAGATCTCTCACCCTTTTCCAACCCCATCGCCTATGTGTGGTTGGCCGGCTTTTACAAGGATGAGCGAGAAAGAGACCCCTTTGTCAAATGGGCCTATCTGCACAAGGAGCATACCACCCTCAATCCCCACTACACTCCTAATGGCAATGACTTTTACTTCGATATGTGCGACGAGGAGCTCCAGCTCAAACGGGTAGAGTATCTGACTCAAAAATGCCGCTCTTTAGGAGTTGCCGGACTCTTTTTCGATTGGGCCAACGAAGAGTTTTTGTATGAAAAAGGTTTTGAGCCTCTACTAAAGAGTTTTAAAAAGCGCCATCCCCACCAAAGCTACAGCTCCTGCATTCAACGTTTTTTGGAGCGACTCAGACAAAAGGGTCTGCTCATCGTCACCAACCAAGCTTACCGCAATCCTAAGATTTTACGTAGCGTGGACTACGATATGACCGAGAGCTACCTCATCACCGACGAGCGGCTCTCAAAGGAGACTGCATATACCCGATACCAGCCTTTGGAGGAGGTATTGGAGTATTTTAAGATACTACACGAGCTCAAGAGGCGTTACGCTCCCTTTGGATTTAAAAATTTTATCTATATGAACTACGCCGCCCCTCGCATAACACCCACACCCAAAGGAGCCCTTCGCTCCAGCCCAAAAGAGGATATCCTCTATAGTTTCGTTTTGGCCAAAATGGGAGGATTTATCCCTTATACGGAGGTTCCAGCCGACCACTCTTTGGAACGCACATCATTGTATTTTCTCGATATAGGCTCAGCAAAGACTCCGATGCGGCGATTTACGAAAGGGTGGTATCGACTCTACGAAAGGGGACTGCTGCTTCTTTTCGATCCGCTTTATGAGATCTCCTATTTCACTATCGATGGGCTTCCTACCCAAATAGTGTACGATTGGGATGAAGAGGTGTGGCTACAAAAAAATCTCACCATCAAAGTCCAACCAAATTACGACCCTCTGACCCATCGGTTCCATCCCAAAGCGAAGGTGCTCTTGTATGGAAAATAGTCTCTTTTTGGATAGCTCCTTGTTCGCCTCTATCTTCAAGATCAATCTCTCCAAAGCTCTTTTGCTCTTTGGTGTGGCCTTTTTTCTTTTTGGGCTGCTGCCTCGCTGGCTCTTTCCCCAGCGCTATGCAGGAGCGGGTCTTGAAAAGAGTATCAGCAATATTTTATATATGCTCGTCTTTTTTGAGCTGATGGTACCTTTAATGATACAACTGGGGATCTTTTCTCTCTTTTCCCTTCTGGCGGTGATGGTGGGAGTGAAGCTGCTTTTTTTGCGCCTTTTGGAAAAACAAAAAATTACAGATCTTTTGGAAAAGAGCCGAGATAGAGCGCTCATAGCCATTTTCAACTTTTTGGATGATCCTCGTGGCTCTATCGAGAAGATAAAAAGAGACACTTTTCACGCTTTTTACGATTTTTTGCTACGACAGACCAAAACCTTGCCAAATAGGCTCTTTCTTTTGGCTTTAGCGGCGATACTGCTCTACTATCTGGGGTACCGCTGCTTTATCTCCATGTCCAATCCTCTGCCCGATACCAGCCAGTTCGTGGAGTGGGTGGCCAATTTGCAAAAAGGTATCCTCTATGCCGAGAACAAAACGGCTGGAGCGGACTTTTACGGACTCTCCATTCTTATTTTCGTTTTGCAGATCTTCACCAATATCGACTCTTTGATACTTTTCAACATCTACCCACTGCTTTTGATCGCTTTTTTGCTTCTTGGTGTCTACTTCGTCTCCAAACGCTTCGCACTTTCATGGAGAGTGGCCGCCTGGAGCGTGATGATCTACGGGCTGGTGCTGGTGGGCTCGCCGCTCAACGACTATCTTCTGCCCCCATTCCACTCCACCACCAATCCCGAAATCATCCATTTTCTTCTTTTCAAATTCTATAGCTTGCCAAAAGAGTGGATAGGAGGAGTGACGGGCCCCGGCTTCACTCCTTATCTACGCTATTTTAGCGGCATGGCCTACGAGTTCGCCTCCGCCTTTTTTCTGCTCAATCTCTACTACCTCATCCATACCCTCCAAACGGGCCGTACCAAAGATCTGATCAACTACTCCTTGACGCTCATGCTGGTCTTTATCTTCCATGGCGGCGGAGCGATCGCTTTGAGTCTGCCCAGTATCCTCATCGCTTTGCACGCTCTTGTGAGCAAAAAACTGAGCTGGACTCTACTAAAAAGAGGGCTCTTGGCCATAGGAGTGGCTGCGATTTTTGGCAACGGCTGGATGCTCTCGGTCCTCAAGTACGGTATTCCCCAAGATTTTGGAGCGGCGGCTCCCTTTTTGGATAGGCTCTTTGGGACCAAACAGGCCATGGAGGAGATCGTGGCCACGGGAGTAGAGGAGGTGACCGTCTCCTATCTCTCCTCTATGCAGCTCTATCTATTTTCAGTCATTCTTCTCTTTTTCGTTTTGGCGAGGATTGGCAAAAAGGGGTTCTACTTCGCCAGCTTTTTGCTCATCCCGCTGGGAGTCTTTTTCCTCTACTATTCTGAAAACTTAGGCTTTTTCAAACTCATCTATCAAGATAGGGCGGCGGAGTATCTGCTTTTGTCTTTGGTGCCGGTGGTGGCTTGCGGTATCAAGCTTCTCTTCTATCCCTTGCAAAGGGTTTTTCCAAAACTCTACCGCATCCTTTTCCTCCCGCTCTCTTTTGCCGCCCTTTCGTTCATTCTCCTTTTCCTGCCTCACTACAAAGACTCTCCACAGCTAATGCGAAGCATCGATCCACTCAACTACTCCCCCATCTCTTGGATGCTCTATACCATCAAAAAGGAGCACAAACCCTACAGCTGGACTGTAGTCTCTTTCATAGAGGAGTATCCTCAAGTTTTGGGGCATGGCTACTTCATCAACACCCAAGAGTTCATCGCCCGCTACGATCCGATCGAGTCCAAGCTTCCCTCACAAAGGATCTTCATATTTGTGGAGGATATTCCCCACACTCCTCATCTAAGCAGCGAATGGTACTACCGCTGGAGAGAGCAGATCACAGACAATCTCAAAGCCTGGATCGCTCTGTACAGCTCCACACACCGCAATATTCGCCTCTGGAAAAAGAGCACCTTTGTCAGTGTGTACGAAATAGACAACACAAAAGAGAGGCGATGAAGATACGATACCTTGTCACCGATCGCTGGGGTGGGGTGAGCGAGCCACCGTACCATAGTCTCAATCTCGCTTTGCATGTAGGGGACGATCCTCAAAAAGTAGCGATCAATCGCCAGATTTTGGCCAAAAGGGTAGGGCACCCCATCCAGTATGCCAATCAAGTCCATGGTGATGAGATCGCCATCGTAGATAGGATCATAGATCCCCCTACCTGCGATGGACTCCTCACCCAAAGAGCGAACATGGCTCTGGCCATCCTCACGGCCGACTGCTATGGTGTGCTGCTCTTCGACCAAAAGTGCTCCACCATCGCCGCCTTGCATGCAGGAAGGGCGGGAGCTACCAAAGGGATCGTCTCCAAAGCCCTCTCACTCATGAAGGAGCGCTATGGATGCGAAGATATAGCGGCGATCCTCTCCCCTGGTATCTGTCAAAAATGCTACGATATCGGTGATTTGGCCAAAACCTATCCCAAAAGATTTTTGTACGGTTCCCATCTGGATGTAAAAGCGATGATTGAGGAGCAGTTAAGAGAGGGTGGGGTAGAATGGAGAGACTTTGGGATCTGTACCAGTTGCGATCCAGACTACTTCTCCTACCGTAGGGACGGAGTGACGGGACGATTTGCGAGTGTGATATGGATGGAGGAAGGATGAAAGAGCTGTTTGATATCATTCCAAAACTACCGGGAGTGCGAGTCTATCTCTTTGCTGGCGATGAAGCAACGGCTAAGGAGCTCGGCGAGTTTTGTGCCGAAGCTGGCCACTATCTGGAGATCGCCGCACTCGAAGATGAGATATATGAGAAACTGGAGGGGATAGAGGCCAAAGTACGGCGTATAGATGAGGCAAAAGAGCGCTACAACCAGCGCTCATGGATGTTCGATACCGTCTTCGTCACTTATGATTTGGCCAGATTGCAAGACCAAGAAGATTTTTTGCGCAAAATCTATCGGATGATGAAAAACGCCGCCGATCTGGTGGTACTGGTCCCTCCAGACAAAAGCGAGGAGCTCCAAAACCTCCTCCAAGAGCTCAACTATGTGGCGATCAATCCCATCGATCTTGGCCAAAAGGTGGCGGTGACGGCCAAAAAGATGCATGGGTGGGCGAAGGTCTAAGTTTTGATCTTTTGGAGCCACTCCAAAAGTTTTTTTTCAAAGCCTATACCATTGCTTTCATAAAATCGCACCGGCTCGGAGGTATAGGCCTGCTCCACCCATCCACCATAGTCGTGGGGATTTTTGTAGCCCTCATATTTTGGGGGGCGAAGGTAGGGTGGGATAGGCTGGAGCCGTCCCTCTCGCACCGCTTTGATAGCTTTTTTTATGGCTTTGTAGGAGGCATTGGATTTGGGAGAGCTGGCCAGATAGACCACGCACTGGGCCAGTGGGATTTTGGCCTCGGGATAGCCGATGGACTTGACCGCCACCATCGTGGAGACCGCCAGATTCAAGGCGTTTGGATTGGCGTTGCCGATATCTTCGCTGGCCAGGATCACCAACCGTCTGGCGATGTATTCAGGCGGCTCGCCCCCTTCGATGAGACGTGCAAGATAATAGAGCCCCGCATCCACGTCGCTGCCTCGCACACTTTTGATAAGAGCGCTGATAAGGTCATAGTGGCTCTCACTGCTTCCTTCATGGAAGCTGGTAGGTGCCAGCTGGCCAAGAAGCTTGGGAGTGATCTTTGAGGAGATGACAGCGGCGGTACCGAGCAGCTTGATGATATTTCTCGCATCCCCTTGAGCGAGGCGAAGAAGCGGCTCTTTGGCCACATCTTCTATCTGGATCTGGAGCTTTTTTGTCACCCGTTTAGCCAGCTCCCACAGCTCCTCTTCATTCAAAGGCCGAAACTCGAACAAAAAGCTACGGGAGCGGATGGCCGCCGTAAGAGAAAAGAAGGGATTTTCCGTGCTGGCTCCAAGCACGAGAGCCAGGTTTTTCTCCATAATAGGCAGCACCACCTCTTGTTGGGTTTTGGAGAGGCGATGCACCTCGTCTATGAAAAGAATAGGGGTTATGAAAGAATTTTTATAACGCTCTATAATTTTTCTGATCTCTTCTATTTTGAGACTTGTGGCGTTGAGCTCGAAAAAGTCGCTCTCGTACACCGAAGCGACGATGCGAGCCAGGGTGGTCTTACCGGTACCGGGAGGTCCGTAGAAGAAGGAGTGGGGGAGGGCTCTTTTTTCCAAAAGCTTGCGAAAGGGGGCATCTTTGGCCAAAAGGTGGGATTGCCCCACCATCTCATCCAAAGAGGTTGGTCGAAACTCCTTATCCATCGATCACTTTGATGTAGACCAGACGCTCCTCTCTTGGACCATCATACTCACAAAAGAATATCCCTTGCCATGGACCCAATAAAAGCTTGGCCTCTTGGACAGGAATACTCACACTCCCACCACACAGAGCCGCTTTGAGATGGGCGTCGGCATTCTCCCCATGGGCGTAGCGATCGCTCTTTGGCACCAGACGGCTCATATGAGCCAAAAAGTCTCGCTGCAAATTGGGATCCACATTTTCAAAAAGTAGCACGCTCGTGGTGGTGTGGGGGGTGTAGACCAGACAGCTACCGTTTTTAACCCCGCTTTTTATCACCAGCTCCCGTACCGTTTCCGTGATCTCGATCATCTCCGACTTGTGGTTTGTTTTGAGTTTTATTGTTTGCATCCACTTCCTTTAGATAGGCTTTGAGTTTTTTATACTCCTCTTTGCTTAGATAGCGTGTTTTGCCAGTAGGCAAAGCGTTGAGTTTGACCCAGCCATACTCTACACGCTTCAAGTCTACCACATCTTTGCCAAAATGGGCAAAAAATCGCCTAATTTCTCTGTTTTTGCCTTCTGTGAGGGCCACTTTGAGGCGGGAGTAGGTGGGGGCGTTTTTGTCGATACGGTAGGCGAAAAAGGGAGCGAACCTCATCGACTCTATCTTGCTCTTCTCGTGCCCTCCGGCCGTGGCGTCGGCGAGCTCCAGCCCCTCCCTCATCGCCTGCTCCATCTGAGGCGTCACCTCTCCTTTGATCTTGACATTGTAGACCCGTGGCAGGTCTCCCTCCATCAAGGCTTGAGCCACCTTTGGAGAGTCGGTGAGCAGCAAAAGCCCCTCACTGGCAAAATCCAGGCGCCCCACTGGGATAAAGTGCTTGAATTTACCTGGCAAAGAGTCATAGATGGTGCGTCTGCCCCGATCATCTTTTTTGGTGACGAGTTCCCCTTTTGGCTTGTTGTAGACGATGACGGTGTACTCCTCTTTTGGTTTGACAAGTTTTCCTTTGACGAATACCTTGTCACCCTCCTTTACATCGTAGAAGGGCTCGGTGACTATCTGGCGGTTGACTTTGACATGACCCTCTTGGATCAGCTTGTCCGCTTCTCGTCTGGAGTAGGTGGTGTTGTGGGAGATATATTTGTTGAGTCTCATTTGATTCCTGCCTCTACCAGATCGTGGATATGCAACACCCCTTTGATCTTGCCATCTTGGGTGACCACCAACATCTGGATTTTATACTGTTCTATGAGCCGTAGTGCATCGCTTGCGAGCATTTGTTCCTCCTCTATGCTTTTTGGATTTTTGGAGGCAAACTCTATAGCTGGCTTGTGCAACGAAAACTCCTCGCTCATCAAAGCCCGCCTCAAATCCCCGTCACTGAGCACCCCTTTGAGTCTGCCTTCGCTATCAGTGATAAGTACGTTGCCAAGCTTCCCTTCGCTCATCACCACGATCGCCTCTTTAAGAGGTGTCTCTTCACCGATTATCGGCAGATTTTTTGTGCGCATCAGATCCTTGACCTTCACAAAGAGCCGCTTGCCAAGACTCCCTCCTGGATGAAAGGAGGCAAAATCGTCGATCTTGAAGTTGCGCTTTTTCATCAAGCATACTGCCAATGCATCTCCCAATGCCATCGTCAGCGTGGTCGAAGCGGTAGGAGCCGCTTGTAAAGGGCAGGCCTCCTTGGGCACGGCGATCGATAGGAACACATCGCTATAGCGCCCAAGGGTGGACTCTTTGCGAGCACTCATACCGATAAGAGGTATATCGAAGCGTTTGATATGTGGGAGGATGCGCACCAGCTCCTCGCTCTCACCGCTATAGCTGATAGCCATCACCCCATCTTCCTTGCCGATCATCCCAAGATCGCCGTGCAGAGCTTCGGTAGGATGGATAAAAAAGCTGGGTGTGCCGGTAGAGGCGAAGGTGGCGGCCATTTTGGAGCCCACCAGCCCACTTTTACCCACTCCCGTGACGATCAGCTTGCCTTTCAAAGAGGCGATCAGCTTCACCGCTTCGTCGATATCGCTCCCGATACGCTGGCAAGCCGCTTCGAGAGCCTCAGCTTCGGTCTTCAAAACCTCTTTGGCGATAGCTGCGTAGTTCATCACATTACAAAGATCGTAGGCACGATCGTTGGATATTTTTTATATTTTTTGAAGATATACTTGCGAACCGCCTGGCGAAAGTCGTTCTCCAGCTTTTTGGGCATCTCCACGAGCTCTGGCTTGTTTTGGATCATCTGCTCCAAAATCTGAGCGATCTCTTGCTCGAACGCCTTGTCCATCCTATCACCTACAAGCCCGTAGCTGGTCACTTTGGGCGGGGTGATGAACTTTTTGGTATCTCGCGAGATCTGGGCGACGACGATGACGATACCCTCCGTAGCCATCTTCTGGCGATCCACCACCACGTCATTTTCGATCTCTTGGCCAAGCTGATTGTCGATGTAGGTTTTGCCGGTGCGTACCGTCTTGACCTTTTTCATATACTTTGGCGTGATCTCGATCTGGTCTCCGTCACTCATCAAAAAGATATTGCGCTCAGGGATCCCGCACTTGACGGCGGTATCTTTGTGTTTCATCAGGTGGTTGTACTCCCCATGGACGGGCAAGAAAAATTTGGGTTTGGTCAGTCGCAGCATCAGCTTTTGCTCCTCTTGGGCCGCGTGTCCCGAGACGTGGATCTCGCTAAAGTCCTGATAGGCCACGGTGGCGCCGCATTTTTGGATGAAGTTGATGAGGCTCGAGACGCTTCGCTCGTTTCCAGGGATCGCCTTGGCGGAGAGGATGATCGTATCACTTGGCTTGATCTTGACATGACGGTGCTCGTTGGTAGCCATGCGGTACAGGGCGCTCATCGCCTCTCCCTGGCTGCCTGTGGTGACAATGAGGATCTCCTCGTCTGGATATTTACCAAGCTCATGGGGCTCGATGAAGATATTTTGGGGCAGCTTGATGTAGCCCAGATCCATGGCGATCTCCAGGTTTCGCTCCATCGATCGGCCAATGATCGCCACCTTTCGTCCATATTTGATCCCATGCTCGATCGCTTGGTAGACTCGGTGGATATTGGAGGAGAAGGTACTCATCAGCACCCGACCCTTGGCTCTGGAAAAGAGTAGATCGAAAGTTGGTCCAACACTGGCTTCCGATTTGGTGATTCCTGGATTGTGGGAGTTGGTGGAGTCGCTCAGCAGTAGCAATACACCCCTTTCACCATAGTAAGCCAATCGGTGTAGATCTGCCGGATAGCCGTCGATCGGGGTGTGGTCGATCTTGAAATCACCCGTATGGATGATGGTGCCAGCTTCTGTGGTGATGGCCAAAGAGGAGGCATCGATGATGGAGTGGGTCATATGGATCCACTCCACCTCGAAATCACCAATCTTGATCGGTTTTCGTTTCTCTACATAACGAAAATAGCTTTTGTAGCTTCGCATCCCATGCTCGTCGAATTTGTTGCCGATCATTCCAAGAGGTAGAGGCGTGCCGTAGATGGGAAACTGCATCTCTTTGAAAAGATAGGGCACCGCTCCGATATGGTCCTCATGGGCGTGGGTGATGACGATCCCTTTGATTTTGTGCTTTATCTCTCTTAGATAGCTAAAGTCGGGTACCAAGATATCCACACCGTGCATATCTTCGCTTGGAAAGCTCATCCCCACATCGATGACGATAGCGCTGTTGTCGGTCTCCATGACGGTGATATTGCCACCGATCTCTCCGAGACCTCCAAGTGGAGTGATGCGTACTTTGCCGTTGGTGCGTGTATTGATGCGGGGAGTGAGGCGATTTTTGTGCATGCGCTCATTCGCCGCGAGGGCTTTTTTGATATCTTTGTAGACTCCTCCACCGCTGTTTGGGCGCTTGCTTCCATTGCGCTGGCCATTTCCTCGTTGCTGGGATGGTCTGGTGGCGTTGGATGAGGTGGTCTGTTTACTCTGTGTTGCCTGTGGTTGCTGTTCGTTCTGCTTTTCCATCTATCGTCTCCTTTAGCGTTTCGTATAAGCGGTGATAGATGGATGTGGTAGCTTCGTGAGGTCGAATGGTGGTTTCGAGTCCAAGTTGGCCAAAAATGCGATCCAACAGCTCTTTGGGATACTCCTGCGCCAGATTCTTAAGGAGGGTTTTGCGAGGCTGCTTAAAAGCGCTTTTCAAAAACCGCATAAACCCTTCATCTTCCAGGTTGCTTCTTTTTTGGATCAACAACACCGCCGAATCCACCTTGGGAGCCGGCTGGAAGGAGTCGGGCTTGACGACAAAGAGCCGCTTCGCATCCCCTACACTCTGAGCCAAAACGGACAAAGAGGAGAACTCCCGCTCTTTTGGCTGGGCACTGAACTTATCCGCTACCTCTTTTTGCAGCATGACCAAGATATTTTTACACTTTGGATCGCCCAAAGCCTTCAAAACGATATTGGTCGCCACATAATAGGGTAGATTCGCTATTAGATCATACTCCTGGTCCACCAGGCTCTCTTGCCAGTGATCCAAAACATCCGAACAGACGAGCTTCAGTCGACCCTCTTGGATCTGCTTGTGAAACTTCTGTCGCAATAGATGGCATAGATCCCTATCGATCTCAAAAGCTATCACATCCTTATGTTCTATTAGCTTTTGTGTCAAATCACCTAACCCAGGCCCAATCTCCACGACAATACGATCGGATTTGGGCATCGATTGGATGATTCGCTCCAAAACGGCCGAATCTTTCAAAAAGTTTTGGCCAAACTTCTTTTTCGCTTCTATCTTCAAAACACCCCTTATAGTAGCCGATTTTTTCTAAAAGGTTTATAAAATATAGCGCTTTGGAGTGAATATGTCAAGGAGCTACCTGAGCTCCTTGACGGGAAAGAGATCGTTGCCTATCTTGAAGTAGCAAAAATGTTCGGAGGTTTTATGGCCAAAGAGGGTATAGTGTTGGCATGCCACCATCGACTCACCGGGATTTTCGATTCCTTTGAGCTTTTGTGCATCTTCAAAACTGAGCTCGAACACTTTCTTGTTTTCCTTGTCATAGATAAGATTGCGTACCACCTTTACATGATGTGTCACATAGGTTTGTTTATCCATAAAGGCCAGTGTACCACCATAAATAAAAAGAGAAACCACCACGGCCAAGGCTGCTTGCTTGTATCCAACGATAATAAAAAATCCCATCATCGCAATGGCGAGGAGAAGTATCCACCCTATGGGAATGAAATAGGTGAGCACGACCTCGAAAGCCCAAAACAGTACAGTCAAAAAGACCAAAACGACACTCTTCACCGGCAACTCCTTTTTTCTTTGATTATAGCACTTTTCATTTGTAAGTTTTGTCAATGAGCCGGCATTTTGTTTCACGTGAAACACCATTTTGCAAAAAGAGTATAATTAGATAAAAACTTTAGAGGAAATCGATGCAAGAGTATTTCGCCAAACGAATTATCCCATGCTTAGATGTCAAGGATGGACGGGTGGTCAAAGGGGTCAATTTCGTAGGACTCAAAGATGCGGGCGATCCTGTGGAGGTGGCCAAACGCTACAACGAAGAGGGGGCGGACGAGATCACATTTCTCGATATCACCGCCACGTACGAAAATCGAGACACCATCGTCCATATCGTGGAGGAGGTGGCCAAGGAGGTCTTCATCCCCTTGACTGTTGGGGGTGGGATCAGAGATCTCGATGATATCTATCGACTATTAGCAGTAGGATGCGACAAGGTGAGCGTCAACTCCGCAGCCGTCAAACGGCCAGACTTTATCGACGAGGGAGCCAAGCGGTTTGGCAGCCAGTGCATCGTGGTAGCGATCGATGCCAAACGGGTGGGAGAGAGCTGGAACGTCTTCGTCGCGGGTGGCCGTATCGATACGGGAAAAGATGCGATCGAGTGGGCCAAAGAGGTATATGATAGAGGTGCCGGAGAGATATTGCTCACCAGTATGGATGCAGACGGTACCAAAGCCGGGTACGACTTGGAGCTTACCAAAGCCATCAGCGAAGCGGTGGATATCCCGGTGATCGCCAGTGGAGGAGCTGGAAAGATGGAGCATATCAAAGAGGCTTTCACCAAAGGCGAAGCCGACGCGGCACTGGCGGCCAGCATCTTTCACTATAAAGAGATCGATATTATGGAGCTCAAAGAGTACCTCAAAAAAGAAGGGATACCCGTTCGACTATGATAGTCTCAGCTGGAAAAACAGAGCTGCTTCCTTTCGCTCAACCAATCGGCGTGGGACTGGTGGAGAGCGCGATGCATCTAAGTCGCCTGGTACTTTTCGATCGGCCCGACTTTTTGCTCTTTGTGGGGAGTATGGGCAGCTATGGAGAGTATAAGCTTTTCGATATCCTCCACTCCCGCCGTGCCAGTCAGATAGAGCTGGCCTTTTTGGATCGTAGAGCCTATACCCCTATCGACAATCTCATCACCTCCGAGGGACTTGAGATAGCCGATGAGACTATCATCAACTCCTCTAACTACATCACCACCGACGAGAGTGTTTGGCCAAAGTTCAAGGCTTTGGGGATCGGTGGAGAGAATATGGAGTTTTTCTCGGTGCTGAGTGTGGCCAAAGAGCACAAGATTCCAGCCGGCGGTATCTTCATCGTCACCAACCAGTGCGGACCAAAAGCGCATGAAGAGTATATGCAAAACTACAAAGAGGCTCTGCATAGACTGCAAAGATATATCAAGGAGAGATTCAAGCTATGAAAAAGAACATTCTGGATCTAACAAAAGAGGAGCTTGAACGTGAAGTCTCGCCAAAGTTTCGGGCCAAACAGATCTTTCAGTGGATCTACCAAAAAGGGGTGGAGGCTTTCGAGCAGATGAGCAATCTGCCAAAAACCTTGCGCAAGGAGCTGGCTCAAAAGTTCGAGATCGCTTTGCCAAAGATCCTCAATGTAGAGGTAAGTAAGGATGGCAGTAAAAAGTACCTACTGGGTCTTGCAGACGGCCATACGATAGAGTCTGTACTGCTGCCGATGAAAAAGGAGGAGCGTGACGAAGAGGGCAATATTGTCAAAGAGGCCAAATATACCGTCTGCGTCTCCAGTCAGGTAGGGTGTAAAGTGGGATGCGAGTTTTGCCTCACGGCCAAAGGGGGATTCGTGCGCAACCTCACCCCAGGCGAGATCGTGGGACAAGTGCTGGCCATTAGAAAAGACAACGACATTCCTGCAAACAGACGGGTCAACGTGGTCTATATGGGGATGGGCGAGCCTTTGGACAATCTCGAAAACGTGGCCAAAGCGGTCAAGATCTTTAGCGACGAGAATGGTCTATCGATCTCACCCAGGCGTCAGACCATCTCCACCAGCGGCCTCGCACCCAAGATCAAAAAGCTTGGGGATATGAACCTCGGCGTCCTCTTGGCTATCAGTCTGCACGCTGTGGATGACGAGCTGCGTCAAAAACTGATGCCCATCAACAAAGCCTACAATATCGAGAGCGTCATCCAGGCGGTCAAAGAGTTCCCTATCGATCAAAGAAAACGGGTGATGTTCGAGTATCTGATGATCAAGAATCTCAACGACGATATCAAGGCGGCCAAGAAGCTGGTCAAACTGCTGCATGGTATCAAGGCCAAAGTCAATCTCATCTACTTCAACCCTTACCCGGGCAGCCCTTTCCAGCGACCCGAGGAGGAGCGGGTGAAGAGATTCCAGCAGTATCTGCTCGATCATGGAGTGCTTTGTACCATCAGAGAGTCCAAAGGACTCGATATCAGCGCAGCCTGCGGACAGCTAAAGGAGAAGAAGAGTGGATGTGCCGTTTAAAAACTACGAGCTGATCATGGCTTTGGTCCTTGTAGCCGCCGTCATCTTCATGGTGGTGGCTTTTGTCAAGATTTCTATGGAACACGAGGATGATGATGACGACACTCGATGATGTGATGCTGTTGATAATTTCTGGTACAGTACTGGTGAGTCTGATAAGCTTTATCGTAGTTACATTCAAAGAGAAAAAGTGAAAATAGCCATATTCGAAGCGGACCGGCGCTGCGAAGAGGTGTTTGGCCAACTCAAAGAGCCAGTGGATTTTTTCGAAGGGACGGTAGAGAACGAGATCACGACTCCTGTGGAGTATGAGGCGATCAGTATCTTCATCCACTCCCGTATCACCTCCAAAGTATTGGATCTTTTTCCCAAGCTTCGCTACATCCAGACCAGATCCACCGGCTTCGATCATATCGATATCCAAGCATGCAAAGAGCGAGGGATCCTCGTGACCAATGTCCAAGGCTATGCAGGACCAGCGGTGGCGGAGTTCGCTTTTTCTTTACTGCTCAACCACTCACGCAAAACATATGAGGCTTTGAGTCGTACCAAAAGAGGGGAGTTTGAATACAAGGATCTACTCGGTTTCGAACTCTTTGGCAAAAGAATTGGTATCGTAGGACTGGGAACTATCGGCAAGCAGATGGCTCGCATCGCTTCGGGATTTGGGATGGAGATCTGGAGCTACACTCGCCACTACGACGAGGAGTTTTGCCAGCGATACTCCATCCAAAAGTGCAGCTTCGATGAGCTTTTGTCCCATTGTGATGTGGTGATGTTCGCCGTACCTCTGACCAAAGAGACCTACCATATGCTCGATCTTTCAAGAGCCAAACTCCTCAAAAAAGAGGCTGTGGTGGTCAACGTAGCCAGAGGGGAGATCATCGACCCTGAGGCATTGGAGTGGCTGAGCCTGCATATCTATGGGTTGGGCTTGGATGTGATCGAAGGAGAAAAGGAGCTCTTGGCCAAAAAGCCTCAAGAGTTTTTGGAGTTTATCCAAAGGCCTACTGTGCTCTATACGCCCCATATGGCCTACTATACCAAAGAGGCTCTATTGCGTATCCAGCAAATCTCACTGGAGAATATGCGCCGCTTCTTGCGAGGAGAGCCGCTACGCTTTTTGTTGACGTAGGAGCTTTTCACACTCTTTGACAAAATCGTAGCGAGAGAAGAGACAGTATCTGCTACCTTTGTAGGAGAAGTCCAGCTCCTGGGCGTGAAGCATCAAACGAGATGCCCCCATCCTCTCTATCCTCTCATCTTCATCCATCAGCCGATCCAGATAGCGGATCGCATCCTCGGTGGATCTACCATAGATCGGATCACCCACAATGGGATGTTTCACGTGAAACAGATGGAGCCGGATCTGATGCTGGCGACCAGTGAGGGGTGTGGCTTCTACGAGAGTGTAGGGGCCGATAGAGCGCAGAGGCTGCACCAACGTTTTGGCCGGTTTCCCTTCGGATGAAATCCTCATCTTAAGTTTGATTTGAGAAAAATCCCTATTCATAGCGATAGGAGCATCGATGAGCATTTCACTCCTTAGCTTCCCATGCACGAGAGCCAAGTATCTTTTTTTGATCTGTTTGGTCTCAAAAAGCCTCTTGAGCTCCTTTTCCGCTTCCTTATGTTTGGCGGCCAGTATCAGCCCACTGGTCTCCTTGTCGATACGGTGTACGATATTGGCTCCCATCCCATAGGCCCACTTGATCTCATCGATGAGGGTGTATTCGCTTTTTCTGTTTCGTGGATGGACCATTACCCCACTTGGCTTGTCATACAGCACAAAATCTTTTGTCTCAAAAATTGGCTTCATCCCACGAGATTGGGGCTGAAAATGGATGATCTCCAGTTCCCCTTGCACCACTGCGGCCTTATCCTCGATGAGCTTTTTATTTTGAAAAACCTTCTTGGTATCGATCATCCTTTGGGCCTCTTTTTGGCCGATACCAAACTCTCGCATCAGCACCAAAAAGAGCTTGGTGGGAGTTTGTACTTCCACTTTTTTCACTACAAAAGGCAACTTGCCTCCTTGATAAATTCTAAAGTTTCTTTTGGGTAGCATTATATATAAAAAGCTTACAAATTTTTCAACCCCAAAGGATCGATATGGTAGAGAGATACGCACGAAAAGAGATGGCGGACAAATGGACCCAAGAGGCCAAATACCAAGCCTGGCTCGATGTGGAGAAGGCCGCGGTGAAAGCATGGAACAGATTGGGTCTCATTCCAAAA
>JALWZJ010000003.1 GCA_027002625.1 Campylobacterales bacterium | reverse complement strand
TCAGCTACTCCAATATTTTGTTCTCCATCCTTTTTGGGGTGCTCTTTTTGGCCGATCCGGTACCGGGATTTGTGGAAATTTTGGGTATAATCTTGATAGTTGCAAGCGGCATAGCCGTCGCAAAAAGCAGATAAAGGAGAGCAGGTGATACTGATCGCTGGACCATGTGTGATAGAGTCCCAAGGGCAGTTGGAGCTTATAGCCGAAGAGCTCAAGCGCTACCATAAAGCACCTAATATCGATTTTTATTTCAAAGCGAGCTTCGACAAGGCCAATCGAACCAGTCTGGAGAGCTACCGAGGACCAGGACTTGAGAAGGGTTTGCAGATGCTGGCCGATATCAAGGAGATTTTCGGTTACCAGATCCTCACCGATGTGCACGAGACTTCTCAGGTAGAGGCGGTGGCCGAGGTGGCTGATGCGATCCAGATCCCGGCCTTTTTGTGCCGTCAGACTGATCTCTTGGTAGCCGTGGCCAAGACCGGCAAAAAGGTCAATATCAAAAAGGGTCAGTTCATGGCTCCTTGGGATATGAAATATTCACTTTTTAAAGTACTCAAGACCAAGGGTATAGAGTTCGTGGACAAAGAGGATGCCGCACAGGCTGGAGTGTGGCTGACGGAGCGGGGAGTGAGCTTTGGCTACAACAATCTGGTAGTCGATTATCGATCGCTTCCTATCATGAGAGAGTTCGCTCCCGTGATCTTCGATGCTACCCATAGCGTGCAGATGCCAGGGGCTGGGGGCGGTAAGAGTGCTGGAGATCGGCGCTTCGTGGCGCCTTTGGCCAAAGCGGCGGCCAGTGTGGGAGTGGATGGATTTTTCTTCGAGACCCATCCCGATCCGGACAATGCCTTGAGTGATGGGGCCAATATGATCACGCCTGAGCAGCTACACCAGATCATGGACGACATTTTCAAGATCCAAAGAGCGTTGGAAAATGAATAAAGAGGAGTTGATCCGTACACTCAAAAACTATTTTGGCCAAAAGGATGAGGTGGAGTTCGCCTATCTTTTTGGCTCTGTCGCACGAGGGGACAATCATAAGCTAAGCGATATAGATATCGCCGTGATGTGCAAAGAGGAGTGTGATATTTTGCGGATGATGAGTGAGATATCCCGTCTTTTGTATTTTGAAGATATCGATATCGTGGATTTGAAAAAACTGCGAAACAACTCTCTTCTGATGGATGTTATCAAAGAGGGAATTGTATTGAAAGATAGCCAAAGACGAGAATATTGGGAAGTGGAGAACTATCATAAAGTTTTGGATTTTTTTGTCTCGACAAGGCTTGTTTATGGCTATTGAAAAAAGAGATATCGAAGAAAAAGTTGGCAAAATCAAAAAAGGATTGATCGACCTAAAAGAATATGTACAAGATTGTGAAGAGATTTTTGAAAAAGATGAAGTTTTAAAAGACGCAATTTTGTATCGATTGTACATATTGAGTGACCGGGTGATTTCTTTGGCTGAGATGGTTTGCAAATATGAGAAGTTGGGTTATCCTTTGACATATTCGGAATTTATCTATCGTTTAGGAGATTTTGGAATCATAGATAAAGAATTTGCTTACTATTTTGCCAATATTGCAAAATTTAGGAATTTTTTAGCTCATGATTATGAAGATATCGATGAAAAAAAGATATGCAAGATTATGTTGGAAAATTTGGACGATGTGGGGAAATTTCTCGAACAAATTGAAAAATCATTAGGAGTGTAGATGAACATTATCGAAGGAAAATTACGGCTGAAGGGAAGTGAAAGGGTGGCGATCATTGCAAGTCGCTTCAACCATATCATCACCGATAGGTTGGTTGAGGGTGCTAAAGACGCCTTTTTGCGCCATGGAGGAGAGGAGGAGCTTTTGGATCTGATTTTGGTACCGGGGGCTTTTGAGTTGCCGTTCGCTCTTGATAAGGTGCTTGCGCAAAAAAACTACGATGGAGTCTGCTGTCTTGGGGCGATCATTCGAGGGAGCACTCCTCATTTTGACTACGTAGCAGCGGAGGCTACCAAAGGGATAGCCAATACCACACTCAAATACCAAAAACCGGTAACTTTCGGAGTGCTCACCACCGACACCATCGAACAGGCCATCGAGCGAGCGGGATCCAAAGCCGGCAACAAAGGCTTTGAAGCGATGGTGGGCCTCATCGAACTTATCGATCTATATAGGAGTCTGTGATGGCTACCAGACACCAAGCCAGAGAAGCTGTCATTGGACTGCTTTATGCCTATGATCTTGGCAACCCAGAGATCAAGAAATTTGCAGAAGAGATTTTGGAAGAGAAAAAGATCAGAAACAAACAGCGCGAATTTGCCCTAAATCTTTTCAAAGGGACGGTGGAGCATCTAAACACCATCGACGAAGAGATCAAAAAGCATCTTGAGAGCTGGGAAATGGATCGACTCGGGCATATCGAGCGAGCGATTTTGAGGCTGGGAGCCTACGAGCTGCTCTTTACCGATCTCGATCCTGCAATTGTCATCAACGAGGCGGTGGAGTTGGCCAAAAAGCTTGGCAGCGATCAGTCGCCCAAGTTCGTCAATGGAGTGTTGGATGCGATAGCGAAGGAAAAGCATGGAAGCCAAAAAGCTTGAGAACTATACCTACGAAGACTATCTACAAATAGATCGTACCACCAAAGAGCGGGTGGAACTGATATTTGGCAAGATTTATATGATGGCTGGGGCGAGTGCCGTCCATCAAGATGTGGTGGGTAATATCTTTTTTGTACTCAAAAGTCTTGGCAAATGTAAACCAAGAGTGGCTCCATACGATCTGAAGCTTTTTTGTGCAAAGCCTGGTATCAAAGAGCGGATCAATATCGTCCAGCCAGATGTGATGCTCTTTTGCGATAGCGAGCAGATCCCATGTGCGATCTTCGAGGTGCTCAGCCCATCCACCGCCGCCAAGGACAAGACTGTCAAAAAGGAGCTCTACGAGTGTGCGAAGATACAGGAGTACTTTGTGGTGGAGCCAGAGTATAAAATCGTAGAGAAGTTTATGCTCAAGGATGGAAAATATCACTATGTAGGGAGTTTCACCCAGCAAGACACTATAGAGATAGAGTGTATCCAGAGCGAAATAGAGGTGGCTCGATTGTTCGAGGGGGTAGAGAGTGAGACTGAGTGAGAGTGAAGCGCTACGGCTCATACGTGAGGGAGATCTGCGAGAGCTTGGAAGGATGGCTTTGGCCAAAAAGCGAGAGCTTCATCCCAAAAAGATCACCACTTTCATCGTCGATCGCAATATCAACTACACCAATATCTGTTGGGTGGACTGCGACTTTTGCGCTTTTTATCGCAAGCCAAAGGATGAGGATGCCTATCTTCTTAGCTACGATGAGATCGATAAGAAGATCGAGGAGCTTTTGGAGATTGGCGGGACGCAGATACTCTTTCAAGGAGGAGTCCATCCAAAGCTAAAAATTGACTACTATGAAGATCTGGTGGAGCATATCCACAAGAAGTATCCTCAGATCACGATCCACGGCTTCAGCGCCGTAGAGATCGCCTATATCGCCAAAGTAAGTAAACTTAGCTTCAAAGAGGTGCTACGCCGCCTCCAGGCCAAAGGGCTTGGCTCCATCCCGGGAGCCGGAGCGGAGATACTCAGCGACAGAGTCAGAGAGATCATCAGTCCCAAGAAGCTTACCAGCCAAGAGTGGCTGGATATCCACCGCTCGGCCCATGAGATCGGGATGAAGACCACGGCTACGATGATGTATGGTACTGTGGAGAGTGACGAGGAGATCGTGGAGCATTGGCGAAAGATTAGGGAGTTGCAAGATGAGACGGGAGGATTTCGCGCCTTTATCATGTGGAGCTTCCAGCCATATAACACGAAATTGCAAAGGGATGGTATCGTCACCCACAAAACCAGCTCCAATCGCTACTTGCGGCTACTTGCAGTAAGTCGGCTCTATCTGGACAACTTCAAAAACATCCAAAGCTCCTGGGTGACTCAGGGCAGCTACATCGGCCAATTGGCACTACTCTTTGGAGCGAACGACCTGGGCTCTACGATGATGGAAGAGAACGTAGTCAAAGCCGCCGGTGCCCAAAATAGGATGAACCAGGAGGAGATGATCCGTCTCATCAAAGATGTGGGCGAGATTCCGGCCAAGCGTAATACGGCCTATGAGATATTGGAGACTTTCTGATGCGAACTATTTTTGGTCTATTACTACTGATACAAGGGGTGTTGATGAGTGCGCAGCTGCATTTTCTTGATATGAACGGTACGAAAGTGCCGATGATTTACGAAAAAGATACCACACTGCCTATCGTTTCGATGCAGGTGGTCTTCCAAAAAAGCGGCAGTATCGAAGATGGGGATCTGCCGGGTCTGGCCAAGATGAGTGCCAGGATGCTAAATCAAGGCACCAAAAGCCTTGGCAATGTGGGGTTTGCCCAAAAGCTCGAAGACAAGGCTATCCGCTTTGGGGTCCACACGGGTACCGAGACGATGGTGATGGAGCTAAGCAGCCTCAAAGAGCAGTTTGGGTATGGAGTGGAGCTGGTGAGCAAGCTCTTCGTGGAGCCAAATCTCACTCCCGAGGCTTTGCAAAAGGTCAAGACCAACACTTTGGGCTATCTGGCTCGAAAAAAGGACGACTACGACTATATCGCCAGTGTCAATCTCAAAAAACTGCTTTTTGCCGGTACGCCGCTGCAAAACCCAAGCGACGGGACCGAGGAGAGTATCCAAAAGATCACCCTCGAAGATATCGAGCGCTTTTTGGCCAAACATCTGGTGCGTGCCAGAGCCGTGGTGGTGATAGGTGGGGATCTGGAACTAAGCGAAGCAAAAAAGATCGTTACACAACTTTTGCAGCCTTTGCCAAAAGGAGATCTGGAGCCTCTGCCCTTTTACGAAGCGAGCGACAAGCAGCAGACCAAGATCCAAAAAGAAGATACCCAGCAAGCCTACATCTACTTTGGATCTCCCTATCATGAGAGAATCGACAGCGACGATCTCTATCTTGGCAAGGTGGCGATGTTTATCCTTGGCAGTGGAGGCTTTGGCAGTAGGCTCATGGAGGAGATCAGAGTCAAGCGAGGTCTTGCCTACTCCGCCTACGCCTTTTCGAGGGTCAACAAGAGCCACAGCTATTTTACCGGCTACTTGCAGACCAAGATTGAGAGCCAAGAGGAGGCGAAGAAGCTGGTAGCTCAAGTGATCGAGGAGTTCGTCAAAAATGGTGCTACCCAAAAAGAGCTGGAGAGTGCCAAGAAGTTCATCCTCGGCAGCGAACCGCTGCGCAACGAGACACTGCCCCAGCGACTTGGTAGAGCGTTCAACGAGTTCTATGCCGGCAGACCCTTGGGGTATAGCAAAAAGGAGCTGGAGCTCATCTCCAAAGTGACCCTTGAGCAGCTCAACGACTTTATCAAATCCCATCCAGAGATCGTGAAACTAAGCTACTCCATCGTCACCAAATGATCGCTCACGAAGACCTGCTCACCCTCAAACGGGCGGGTATCCGTGACGAGCTGGAGCTGGCTCTTTGTGTACCCGCCTCTTATCACGACTATCGTATCAAACCCTATCTGGATCTCAAAGAGCCGCTACTGGAGATAGAGGTGGGATCGTCCCAAAAGCTGCCCAAATTTTTGAAAATCGAAGCCTATGCCAAAAATATAGACCAAAAGATCGAACTCATTTTTTTTCACACCTCGGCCTATCACTATCAAGTATTCAAAGAGGGAGCGACGCTCTATGTGAGCGGGAGAGTACAAAAGAGTTTTGGCAATCTTCAGCTCATCCAGCCCAAAAAAATCGCCAACTACAAAGTTCGGAGGATATTTGCCGAGTACAAAGTGGCAATACGAGGCGATATTTTCGATGGATTGAAAAAAAAGTATCTGACCAAAGAGGCTCTTGGCTCTTTTGGATTGCCGGAAGAGGTGGTGGAGAGTCTACTTCAGATCCATTTTCCGAGTGAGGAGTTCTTTCGCTCCTATCAAAAACGTGGGGAGTTTTGGGGCAAATATCTCAAAGCTTTGAAATTTACCGAGGCCTTTGTCTATCTACGAGGCCTCAAGCACAAGCGGGTCCACCACAAAGCCTTGTGTCAAGAGGCTCGCTGGCCACAGGAGTGGCTGGACTCCTTGCCTTTTGCACCCACATCCGATCAGCTTCAAGCCATGCGAGATATCTACGAGGATCTGCGCCGACCCATAGCCGCCAGACGAGTCGTGGTGGGGGATGTGGGTAGTGGCAAGAGTCTCGTGATGTTTGGAACTGCTATGATGAACTATCCAAAGCGCACCATCCTCATGGCTCCCACCACTATCTTGGCCGATCAGCTCTACAGCGAAGCGAAGCGGCTGTTACCTGAATCGATGAAAATTGGACTGCTCAGCTCCGAAAATGGCGAAGAGGATCTGGAGGCATACGATTTTTTGATAGGTACCCATGCACTTCTATATAAAAAGCTGCCAAAGGCTTGTGTGGTGATGGTAGACGAGCAGCACAGATTTGGCACCGAGCAGCGAAACAGACTCAAAAAGCTTGTAGAAAACGAAAAGGGTTCCCCTCACTTTTTTCAATTTAGCGCCACACCGATTCCTCGGACCAAAGCGATGATGCAAAGCGCCTTGGTGGATTTTAGTTTTATCAAGCAGACCCCTTTTGTCAAAGATATCACTACCAAAGTGATCGGCAAAAAGGACTTCAAAGAGCTCTTGGTCCATATCACAAAAGAGATCAAGGAGGGTAGGCAAGTGCTCGTGGTCTATCCGCTGGTGGAAAGAAGCGAAAATTTCGCCTACAAATCCTTGGAAGAGGCGGCAAGTTTTTGGCAAGAGCGTTTCGATGGGGTATTCGTCACCCACGGCAAAGATAGGGAGAAAGAGGAGATCTTGCGCCGTTTTAAAGAGGAGGGCTCTATTCTTTTGGCCACCACTGTGGTGGAAGTAGGGATTTCATTGCCAAGACTCTCTACAGTGGTGATTGTGGGGGCGGAGCATCTGGGACTGGCGACTTTGCATCAGCTAAGAGGTAGGGTCTCTCGCACAGGACTCAAAGGGTACTGCTTTTTGTATACCAACGACGAGAACAATCAAAGACTGCAGGAGTTCGCAAAAATCAGGAGTGGCTTCGAGATAGCGGAGTTGGATCTAAAGTATCGAAAAAGCGGGGATATCCTCAGCGGCAAGGAGCAAAGCGGCAAAAGCTTTCGCTGGCTCTCCTTGGCCGAGGATAGGGAGATTATAGAAGAGGTGCAAAAGGTGCTTCAGTAGAGTCCCAACTTTCCGTCACTTCGTTTATATAGCACTCTGGTTTTTCCAGATTTGTCCTCAAAGACTATGAAATAGCGATCGGAGTTTTTGAGTATCTCGGCTGCCTCTTCGATACCGATCGGTTTGTCCACGTCGAATGGGGTAGGGACGATCTCGTCGGTGTAGTTGAGAGCCTCTTGGATCTCCTCTTCGAGCATAGGAGCCGCCATGAGCTCTTCGAGGGAGATATTTTTGTGATTTTTTATCTTGTCAGCGTAGCGTCGTAATACTTTTTTGGCTCTTGCGAGGGCCAGATCGATAGCGGCATAGACATCTTTGTCTTTTTGGGTGATCACCACATTGCCTTTTTTCGCCACATGGATATCGAACTCAAACAAAAAGCCTTTTTTCCCATTGCGCTCGTCTGCCGAGACGGTGGCGTTGACTCCCGTGATGTCAAGACCCAGTTTTTGGAGCGATGCTACCGCATCTTCGATATAGGTTTTGATTGGATCGGTCAGATCGAAGTTTTTGCCATAGATATGCAAATAATCCATAGGCATCCTTTCATAAAGATTTTAAGATATTGTAACAACTCTTCCTTGAATTAGAGCTTTTGTAGCGTCCTTCTAAAGTAGGAGATGGGGTTCTCGTTTTGGGAGACGCTTGGTTTGAGATGGACCCATATATCGATAAGTACACTGCCATTGCTCTCAGGGTGACCTACATCGTTAGCCAAAATGGGACAGTTCGTGGGCAATCCACTACCTACATAGTGGAGTGTGATGTTGATGTCGTAGAGGTTTTGATACTGCATATCTATCTTTTTGAGGCAGTTGGCCAGGTTTTGACTTTGGGCTGCCATCACGGCATATTCGGCAGCGCTCCGTGCGAGTAGTTGGGCCTGTTCGTAAAGATAGCGATTGGTGGTCTTTTGGGTGGTATTGCCCATCAAAGAAACGGTTATGGCCAAAATGGTACCGATGATGAGAATGAAAACGATCGCCGTCAGCATAGAAAAACTCTTTTTCAATAGATCACCTTTTTGCCACAGATCGTGACGTTGATATCCGATGATATGGTTGAATTTGTACAGAGTCTGAGCTCTATGGAGTGGGCTACTCGCCTAAAGTTGAACTTTGTGACATTTTGGACCAATAGTACCGATTTACCGTCACTGAAGCGCTCCCCTTTCCATGGTCTGAAGTTGTAGTAGAGGTAGAGGTCATAGTTGCCCTGGGTATTTGATTTGGGTACGATGGCGTAGGCACTGCAGCCGATAACGAAATGCTCATAGACCTTTTTGGGTTTGATAGCATCATAGATCAATGTAGTGCTATCTTGGGCATGCACGGCAAAGATATCGGTAGGGTCCGTGCCTGTGGGCTTTTTCCATCCGTAGGCTGTGAGGATATCTACATTTTCAGGATAGGCGGCGAATGTGAGGGCGCATCCGTTGTTAGCTTGGGAGAGGTTGGTGTCGTAGATCGGCTCGATGATCCGAGTGGCGATGTTGAGATCGTCTCCTCTTGTTTTGAGTTGGGTCTTGTTGCTTTCACTCAGATCCGCAAAGCCGCTCCAGCCAGGATAGTTGGTAGAGCCGTTGTACTCTCCGCGCCTCGCTTCATAGGCTTGGCCGATCCAGGCTATGATCTTGTGGTCTGGATTGACCTGGCTTAGTGGCGCCATAGTGTCAGGGTCCGAGATATCATGGATGGAGACACCGGTGTAGGGGATGCGGTATTCGAGGCGTCTGGCCATCTGCTCCAAGGCCACATCGGTCTTGTAGCTCGCTTTGGAAAATTCGAGTGAGATGAGATAGTTTTCGTAGGCTTTGAAGAGTAGATCACTTCCGATGGAGGCTACTATCCCTAAAATGATGAGTACAAAGATAATCTCTATGAGAGTAAAAGAGCGCCTCATGGGAGCTCCTTGGACTCGAGTTTTGGCTCTCCCACATTGCAGCTAAAGGCTCGCAGCACCACCAGATCACCATCGGGCGAGGTGGCATTGACCTCGATGAGTTTGATGTTGGTAGAGGCTGTGGCCGAGGTAGTAGGGATGGTGAAGCTGAGAGTAGATGAGGAGTAGTTTGCGCTATCCAAGATATAGTCCACTTTGGTGGTGAGGTTCATATCCAAAAGGATATCCCCCGCCTCTTTGGTGATATGCTCCACTTTACCGTCGAAATCGTCGATATCGTCCTCGTCACCTCCTTCGGGACCTAAAATCGTGGTGGCGTAGGTAGGATTTTGGAAAAATTTCCTCGATACCTTTTGGCCAAAATCTGCCCTGCGAAACCGGGATACTCCGTTTCTATCCAGTTCGCTATCGCCGTTGGTCACGTCGAGGATAAAGGATCTGTTGGTATCGGGGCTTGGGGAGTTCTCGTCCCAAGCGTAGGTGAGGACGCTCAGTATCGTCCGGTAGGACTGCAGCACGGCTTCGCTCTTGAGGCTCTCCTGGGTTTGGGATGTGAGCAGGCGAAAAAGGGGAGGGATCGCCAGCATGGCGATGGAGATGACGATGATGGCGAAGATGAGCTCGATGAGAGTGAAAGAGCGTCTCACCATTGGATCCTATTGTATGGTACTTTACTTTGGTTGATCTCGTCTTGGGTTTTGAAAGTGCCGATCCCTTTCCAGTTGCCTTTGCCCTCGAATATCACCTCCAGTGTATTGGTGGTGGCGTTTGGATCGTATCTGTTGTAGATGAGCCAGTTAGAGGCGTTGAGATCGATTTTGGCGCTGTATGGGTATCTACTTTTTTTATACTTGAGAGTCAAGAGTCGTACACCACTATTGAGAGGTCCCAGAGTGGCTTCGAGATCGCTATCTCCACTTGTCAGTAGATCGTGTCCATTGTGTAGTAGTTGATCGATCCGACCATAAACGGTGGAGTCGTGGGCGGTGTTGCGGTACCAGTCGATGTCGTCTTCGCTCATGGCCCCTTCGATACCTGCCGGATCGGCTTTATCTGGATCGTACACTTCGAAGAAGAGCTTGGTGGTGATGTTATTCTCTTTTGTTTTGAATACGGGAGCGTGGAGTCTGGCGTAGTAGTAGGTGGCCAAAGTATCGGGCTTGCCCGAACCATTCACATCATCACTATCTTTGGTACCGATAGTGGTCACATTGAGATCGAAAGGCTTGGCGGGAAGCGAAACGTTTCTATCGAAGTTTACAAAGAGTCGAAGCTTCGCCGTGCCGTTGTGATCGCTCGGAGTGAAGATGGAGTTGTTGAAATCGATAGTGAAGTTGCCATCTTCGATCGGTGATATGCCGCTGATGTGAGTGGCCTCCTCGTAAAAGAGGATATTGTGCAACACATTGGATAGTTGGGTGCCGAGGGAGGTGTTGTAATCAAATGCGACAGCATGCTCCTTCGCATAACACGAACTTGTGTAGTTTTTCATCGTGCCGTTTTGCTCACCTTTAGCGGTGATATTGAGATCCAAGACCGCGGCGATGCTTGGATTTTGACTTTGTAGGATATTGGAGATGTAGGTGAAATTTTTATTTTGCATGTTTTTGAGCGTGGTATCGATCTCGAAATGGTGGGGAATGATCTTGATCGTGGTCTTGTATGGTGTGATAAGCCGTTGGGAGTCGTTGGTGTCGTTGGCATCTATTTTGGCAAATTCGCTGCCGTTTATTTCGTGGATACTCATATTGAATTCACCGATATCTGAAAATGTGTAGTAGTTTGAATTGTACCCATCTACAAAATGTATGGAATTGTTGATCTCAATGGAGGGATGTTGGCAAGATTTGGTACTATCCGCTACTACAATATCCAATTTGAAACTTGTTCCATTGGTTTCATTGTAATCTTGTACATAAGTTCCTGAAGGATCCAACGCCTTAAAAGTAATGTTGATCTCATGTTGGGCCACTATTGGCATACTATGGGAAAGTTCGAACTGAAATCTATCGGGTCGAATGGCAAAAGTATCCATCGACCAAGAATAGGAAACAAGGTCGCTATGATCTAACAAGCAGTGTAGACAATCGGTTCCATCATTTTGATTGTATGGGGATAGGGAACCGACGCCTGAGGAGCTACATGGGTTGCCAAGATCTTGTGTAAAGCAAGGGTTGTTTTGGCCAAATATTTTTTGAAGGGTAGAGACATCCAAGGAAGTATCAGAGTGATCCGTCATGCATAAAGGCATACCTTTAAATTTAGAGCTATATAGTTTAGGATTGGCACAATTGATGGAGTTTGTTGCCATTAAATCTATCCATTTAAAATATGTGGCTTTAAATCTTACGCCTTTTGACAGTTTTGTGATATTTACCTCTGCTTGTTTTGACTTACTATTGTCAAAATAGACAAGTATCTTTTTTTGCAAAATATTCAATGATGGAGCATTTGTGCAATCAGAAGATTCACAAGCATCGACAACGGAGATGGTTGTAAGAGTATGAGAACGTTCAAGGGGTACATTTTCTTCGTTTGGATTTGGCGGTCTTTTAAGGAAGAGAGCCAAAATATTGAAAGGTTTATTGATGACTTGTGTATATAAAGCATTTTGTGGATCATTGGGATCGGTAGAAATATAATCTCCAGTAAAATTTGTATTGACCAAGTTTATTATTTCAGTGTTTGGCTCATAAATGGGAATAGTATTATTGAACTCTATACATTTTGGAAGTTTTGTACCTTCGATAGTGCCTACATAATCGAATATTTTATAATAGTAGCTTGTTTTATAAATATTGGATAAAACTCCAGATTTTTTTGGTTTGAAGGAGTAGGTGATATTTGCCTCTTTTTGATAGGCGTAATAGTCTGGATCGCTCCATGGTGGAAAAGCGTTTTGCTCATCATCTATTCCAAAAGGGCCGACAGTGAGATTGGTTTCATTGACTTCAGGACCAATTGGTGCAGTAGATATACGTACTTCCAGATTGTCTGAAGGAAGTGATTGATTGTCATCTACATGAATAAAACTTTGATAGCCTAAATCTTTAATACTGGTAGAGTTGGGTATGTATTCGGTAGTATTACTTTCAAAAGAGCGGATTATATAGACGTCATGGGCGATTTCGTAATCATCGTTTCTGATAGTGATTTTTGTGGTGAGTTGATCACCAACCGTAACAACCGATGTTTCATTCAATTCGTTTCCATTTTTATCATAGAGTGTTTCAAAGTAGCATATTTTAGGCACATAGAGTTCAACTGAAAATGCAACCATTGCAGGAAAATAGTGGTCTCCATCGGTTCGGAAAGTGATTTGTGCAGAAGTGGTGGAATTGCCAATGATTTGAGGATGGGAGGTATTGTCATCTTGCCCTACTTCTATTTCATGGATATCTATTCCATTGTTATTCATAATAGATGGAGTTCTGTAGATAGTTTCAGAGATGGAAGAGTTGAAATAGTTGTTATTATCATTGAGATTCTTCTCGTATAGCCGGTTATTGTTTAGAAGAAACTGGTCTCCGTAGATATATCGATCGCCTTCTGCAACAAAATTGTACAAAGTAGCATGGACAGGACCGGTTGGTGGAGTGTAAAAACCATTGACGAAAATATCGATATCATCTTCCGTTACACTCTTATATCCAGCAAATATCGTTACATTTTTTAATAATCCGTTTGGATCTTGATAGATAATTGTAATTGCCCAAGCTCCAAAGTTACCTAAGCCATCCCCATCATCCCATGTTTTGCCTTCCAGACAGGGTACGTTAGCTACAATATAATCTCCATTCCCACCAGATTTTACTAAATCAGTAATATCGCTAAAAGCAGCATAGGTAAATGCCACATCATATCCTGAATCATCACTTCTATCTATTCTGTACACTTTTTGTGCGATGATAGGAATGTAGGAAGAAGAGTTTGGTGATTTGATTTTGATTGGCCGAGATAATACAGTATCCACATCATCATCGTCTTCTATATGAAAAGGGATTGTTGCATCATGGAGATAACCTTCCCAAAAGATACTGGCCCAAAGAACTTTAGAATTTGGGGGTAGATGCAAGGTAGAAGCAGATGAGTTGAAAGTGGAACCATCACTATCTATATCGATATAGCGCATATAAACTTCTGCATTTGTTTTTTTACCCCATGGATAGTAATATCTATATGGAGTATCATTCTGACATCTTCCATGTATTTTATAGCACATTACACTGTTACCAAGAATGGATAAATCGCCTTTAACTATTCGAGTATTGAGTGGGTTTATAGGTAAAAAATCGCTTTCTTCTTCAAAAATGGAATCTGCAATAGAAACTGTAGGTAATAGAATGAAGATTATAAAACTCAATAAGATATTTTGGATTGTAAACATCATCTTTGCAAACCTTTATCGTTTAATACTATTTTAAATTTCACCACTGAACCCTACTAAATGGTACTTGACTTTGGTTGATCTCCTCTTGACTTCTCAAGGTGCCGATCCCTTTCCAGTTGCCTTTGCCCTCGAATATCACCTCCAGCGTATTGGTGGTGGTGTTTGGATTGTATTTGTGGTAGATAAGCCAGCTGGAGGCATTGAGATCGATTTTGGCATTGTAGGGATATTTATTCTTTTTGTATTGGAGGGTTAGGAGTCGTACACCACTGTTGAGAGGTCCCAGAGTGGCTTTGAGATCGCTGTTTTCCCCTGATAGTAGATCATATCCTTTGTGCAGCAGTTGATGGATTTGGCCAAAAGTAGCGGAAGTGTGAGCTTTGTTGCGGTACCAATCGATATCATCTTCGCTTTGTGGACCTTCGATAGTGGCTGGGGCTTGGTTGTTAGGATCATATATTTCAAAAAATATTTTAGTTTGTATTGAGTTTTGCTTTGTTTTATAATGGGGAGCATGGATTCTTCCATATACAAAGAGTGCTTTTTGGCTGCCGGTTCCACTGGCTGATCCATTGATCTCTTCGCTTCCATACAAGCTCTTGATTTTTAGAACGATAGTAGAGCCGTTGCATTCATATGGCTCAAGAGGCAGAGTGGTGTCTCTTTTGAAAGTGAAGCGAAGCTGTTTGGTCTGATTCGTTTCGTTCCAAGGGATGGTGATGGATCCATTTTGAAATCCTATCAAAGTGTTGGAGATATTATGCTCAATCGGTGCGGAGTGGGTAGGAGCATTTTGGATATGGAGTTGGATAGACACAGGATTTTCATAATATTTCGATCCAGCCTTGAAATTGGTGGTCACTGCATTGGTACTACTCATCGCTTTGAAAAGAGCACCTATAGCCGCTCCCATTTTAAGAGGAGAGTTGGAAAAATAGGTAAAGGGACCATGAGCGTGATTGGTCAGAGTATTGAATTGCACTTGAAAATGATCGGGGATGAATGTGGCGTTGATCTCTCCACATATCCAGCTGCCTTGACAATTGGCTGGAGTATCGTCATTGTCTATTTCGGCCCATGATGTATCTATCACTTTTATGCCGATTTTTCCTACGTTGTCAAATGAGATATCGGCTACGTTGTTTGCCGATCCTTGTAATGTGATCCCATCGGCAAAGGTGAAGGAGTTGGTGAAAGCCGAAAGTGCTCCTTGTAGATCGTTACACCCACTGCATAGCGTATCATCTGCATAATAGTATATCGGTGTAGCATTGAGGTTGGTACTGGTTTGGTTGTAATCAGCCAAAGGATCGCCATTGCTATCTACGGCTTTGAGGGTGAGATTGTACTCTTTTCCTGCATGGAGGTTGAGTAACGGTGATGAAGAGACAATTTCGAAATGATCTGGTTTGATTGCGAACCGATTCGAATTGTTGAAAATATTGGGATTTTGACGATTGACGATTTTGAACCACCCATCTTTTGCGGCTTTATTGTAGGTAAAGTCAAAACAATAAGATCTACTGTATTGGATAATCCCTTCGGGGACGATCAGTTGATGAACGCCAAAACTGTTTTCGTAATAGATCGAAACATTTTGATCTTCCAAAGCGGGAGTGGAGATCTCTTGGGGATTTGCAGCAAGTACGCAATACCTTTGATGTACAGGCGCCGTTTTGGTAGTGAGATTGGTATCTTCTGCAAAGCTCTTCCACTCATCTACATTTGTAATATTTTGTGCATTTTCGTTCTCCGTAACCAGATAGGTGGCGTTGCTCTCTTGATTGTAAGGGTGGCATACCCCATAGACTTTGAGATTATCGATCTCATGATTGTTACATCCGCCACCAGTTCCAGCTGTGAGAGCGAGTCGGATAAAATCGGGCATAGGTGGTTGTTTGTTTTGTGGAGCTTTTGCATCAAATTTGTCTATGATGATCTTGCCGTCTCTTTCGACCCAGATATAAAGATGCGTGGGATCACGAGAGTCTATGGTGATGACATAGTGATCACTGGGTGCTGCTTGGGTAGCTTGTTTGTCGGCGATGGGTGGTTTTAATTCCATATATTGAGAAATTCTATCGGTTTGCGTACAGGTAATATTGTTGTCATTTTTTGGCTTTTGCGCGGATGAGGTGAGATAGCGGTAGCCGCAACATCGAGCCTCCTCTCCCTCTTTCGCATCGCAATCTCTTCCACAGTTTGTTTCGCCAGTTAGCTCTCCGCTGGCTCCTCTGATAGTTATGTTATTTGGTACGATTTCACACTCGCCATATCCTGGCTCATCTCCCCATATTCCTCCAATACGCCCCTCATTTCCCCGGATATAATTTCCATATTCGTCAAACCCGATGCCCAGCCACCCTTTTTGAAATCCTGGCTGAGATATTTCTCCATTTTCCTGGGCTTCTGGAAAGTGGTAGTCTGCTTGAGTATATCCGAGGCCGCCCCCATAGGTTCCAGGCTCTGGATCGGGGCCTACCGATGAGTCATAGAGTACCAGAGCCATCCCATCGGCTCCATAATCACCCATATTTTCACCATTTTCACAACCACCCCATGCATAGTGATCGAACTCTATCTTGATGAGATTGTATGAAGCACGAAATTCATAGTCAGCAGTGACTGCTGTAGAGATATTATGGGATCTTGGCGTAAGACGGAAGCGATCGTCATAGAGCGTTGGAGTATAATTGCCCGATGAAAAGAGAGTTCTCCAAAATTTTTTTAGGGAATTGCCGTTAAAATCATCCTTAAAACATATTGGGGGTTCCATTTGTTCCAAAATTATCACGGTAGTCAGATTGTATTCTCCAATTTTCAATCCATCTGAAGGATTGGACAAGGATAGAGTAAAATTTTCATCCAATTCCATCAAATTATCTTTTTTGATGTAGATTGAGATATTTTTCTCTTGTTCTCCTGCCAAAAATTGTACACTTCCGGATACTGCACTGTAGTCTGCTTCTGCCGTTGCTGTACCATCGTAAGAGGCATACTCTACACTGTAGGTTTTATCTGCTGATTTGGAGAGCTTGATGGTTACATTAAGTATGCGATCTTCAACAGTCTGATACTCGGGGCTGGCAAATCCTACAAAAAGGTTGCCACAGTTTCCATATGTATACTCTCCATCATAGGAAAATTGTGCATCTGCATTATAAAAACGGATATCGCTTTCACTGACCAAAGCTCCTTGGTAGTTTATATTGGTTGGCCCATTTTTCATATCGAACGTAGTGTTTCCTTTATCGTAGATATAGGCATGGACCGTAGAGCCGTTGCCTTTAGAGTTGGAGAGGATTTTAAATTCGTCCCCAACGTAAATAAATAGATCCTGACTGGATCCTGAGGCGTTGAGTGAGACGTCATTGGTAGCAAACACAAGATCCGTTTCTGAAAAGATACGTACCGGCCCCCCTTTGGGAAGTTCTATTTTGACATCTTCGCCTAAAAAATTGAGAGATTCAAAATAGTAATCTCCTGGATAGAAAGAGAATACAATATGACTACCTTCAATTTGAAAATCGCCAAGTTTCATATAAGGAGTATCCCCATCTTCATACGTTTGTGTCGCTTGGAAAGTGAATGAGAGATTGTCACAAGTGGATTTTAGATCTTTATAATCGTTTTGGGTAAAATTGAGATCTTCTGGAATATCGGTATTTTCAGAACTTCTAAGGATTGTGGGCTCTAAGGTCTTAAATGTAGGATCGAGCCTTTTGCATTCTTGATTTTCCGAGCAGCCTTGTGCCGAACAGGTGAGTGATGAGGTTTCGATATCACTATCGTTTGCCTGATAGCTATTAGTGTTGCATAGTTTTAGATGTGAGCCATTTTTGACCTGTAAAGTTTTCTTGGTGGCCAAAAGTGATTCAAAAACGCCGCAGATATTGGCATTGGGATTGGCAAAAAGCGGGGTAGCAAATAAAAAGAACAAGAACAATATTAAATATAGTATTATTCTTTGCATTTTTATAAACCTTCTTTGCCAGTAAGAAAAGAAGTAGCAATTGTGGCATCAAAAGTATTGCAACCCAACCACCCACCTCTTAGATTATTATTTTAATACTAATTATCGGCAATAATAGAAAATTTTTTTATTTAGAGCCATTTGCTTTCTCAAATGCCTTTGACACCGCTTCCATAAAAGCTCCTCGCACACCTCTGTCCTCCAGTGCCTTGTATCCGGCTGCAGTGGTGCCAGCTGGGCTCATCACTCTATCTTTGATGATGGCGGGGTGTTCTTCGGCGATGGAGGAGTAGCTAAAGAAGAGTCCCTCCACCAGCCTCGTCGCATCCTCTCTTTTGAGCCCGCAGGCTACGCCACCATCACTGAGAGCTTCGGCCACCATGGCCAAAAAGGCTGGGCCACTACCGGCGATGGCCGTGGCGATATCGAGCTCCTTTTCACTCCCCAGCCATACCGTGCGGCCGATTTGGCCAAAGATCTTCAGTGCATACTCCTTGGCCTCTTCGTCCCCAGTGAGGGAGGTGGTGGAGGCTCGCTTGGCCGCTGCGATGTTTGGCATCGCTCGGATGTAGGAGCGGGCCTCGATCCGCCGTAGAGCCGATATGGATGTGCCCGCCAGGATCGAGAGTAGCACATCGGCTTTGCCATGTAGCTTCTTCGCCACATCTTCCAAGGCGTAGGGCTTGACGGCGAGCAAGATATTTTTCCCTGTGATATCCATATCTTTTAGCACTCTCGTCTTGACAGGATAGAGGTAGCGGATCTCTTCGAGCTTTTTTTTGTCACGTCCCACCACCTCCATGGCGATCTTGGCTTCGCTGAGTCCTTCGATGATGGCACGAGCCATCGCTCCATATCCTATTATCGTCAGCATCGCACTCCTTTTTTAATCATATTGTATCAAAGGGGTGCAAAATTTGTTATAATTGCCCAAAAAAGAGGTGGTATGAGAAGACTCCAAGTTTTGGGGATTTTGGCGCTGATGCTCTGGATGGGCGGATGCTCCTCCAAAAATGCACCCGAGTACAACAAAAGTGACATCTACTGGTACCAAAAAATGGTCCACTACGTCAGTGTGGGCGATCTGGACAAGGCCGATGACTATTTCACCTCCCTTCAAAGCGAACACTTCGCTTCGCCGCTGCTCAAAGAGGCGATGCTGATCCTCGCTCAAGCCCATATGGACGAGGAGGAGTATCTTTTGGCCAAATATTATCTGGATGAGTATATCAAGCGCTTTGGCGATCCCAAGAGCATCCAGTTCGCCAGATTTTTGAAGATCAAAGCCTCCTTTTTGGCCTTTAAAAACATCAACAGAGACCAAAAGCTTTTGCAAGAGACTATCGAAGGGGCCAAGGAGTACAAAAAGGAGTATCCATCGAGCGAGTTCGTGCCGATGGTAGATACCATCCTCACCAAGCTCACTATGGCTCAGTATGTACTGGACGAGGAGATTGCGGCTTTGTATGAGCGTAGAGGCAAGCCAAAAGCCGCTCAGTTCTATCGCGATCGCCTCAAAAACTCATGGCTTGAGAAATCTCAAATCGACGTGCCCAAAAAGTGGTATGACTATCTCATTAATTGGTAGGGGGACAATATGAATTTAAGTGATTATAGTGCTTTTCCGACGACGCTTCCCGTGATCGTCGAAGACGATATGTTTTTGTATCCTTTCATGATCTCCCCGATCTTCATCAGTGATGAGGCCAATATCGCAGCGGCCGAGAAGGCTTTGCAAGACAACAGCCTCATACTCGTCGCTCCATCCAAAGAGGGACACGAGGGGGAGAGACGATTCGATGCGATCTATCCAGCCGGAGTGATCGGCTCGATCATGCGAAAGGTCAATCTGCCAGATGGACGTGTGAAGCTGCTCTTCCAAGGCCTCGCCAGAGGAAAAATCCTCGAAAAGGTGAGCGAAAAACCGATGATGGCCGTGGTGGACGTGATCGAGTCCAAGCCCTACAACGAGATCAGAGTCGAAGCGCTTCTGGAGGTACTAAGAGAAAAGATCCGAATGCTTGCCAGCGTCAACAGCTCTTTCCCGCAAGATCTGATCAAGACCATCGAAGAGAACCACGAGCCCAACCGCATCGCCGATCTGGTCAGCTCGGTATTGAAGCTGCGAAAAGACCGGGCATACGAGATGTTCGTGGAAGAGGATGTGGAGAAGCGGCTGATGCTGCTCATCGATGCGGTGACCGAAGAGATCGAGCAGAGTAAACTACAGCGAGAGATCAAATCCAAAGTGAGCTCCAAGATGGAGCAGGCCAATAGGGAGTACTTCCTCAAAGAGCAGCTCAAGCAGATCCAAAAAGAGCTGGGTGTGGATACCCAAAAAGAGGAGGAGGTAGAGGAGTACCGCAAAAAGCTCAAGAAGATCAAACCCTACCTCACCGAAGAGGCCTACAAAGAGATCAAGAAGCAGATCGATCGGTATGCGAGGATGCATCCTGACAGTGCCGAAGCGGTGGTGATCCAGACCTATCTGGACTGGGTATTGGAGATCCCCTTTGGCAAATACTCCAAAAAAAAGCTCGATATCCAAGACGTCAAGCGAGAGCTTGATAAAGACCATTATGGTCTGGAGAAGCCAAAAGAGCGGATCGTGGAGTACTTTGCCGTCAAGGAGCTGATGGAGCTAAGAGGTATCAAGAAAGAAAAGGGCAGTGGGGCGATTTTATGTTTTGCAGGACCTCCGGGGATAGGAAAGACCTCTTTGGCCAACTCCATCGCCAAAGCCCTCAAGCGTCCGCTGGTGCGCATCGCGTTGGGAGGGCTCGAGGATGTGAGCGAGCTTAGAGGCCATAGACGCACCTACATCGGAGCGATGCCAGGGCGTATCGTCCAGGGACTCATCGACGCCAAAGAGATGGATCCCGTGATGGTACTGGACGAGATCGACAAGGTAGGGCGCAGTATGCGAGGCGATCCCACCTCTGTACTCCTGGAGATCCTCGATCCCGAGCAAAATACACACTTTAGGGATTACTATCTCAACTTCAGCATCGATCTAAGCAACGTGATCTTCATCGCCACAGCCAACGATATCGGCTATATCCCAGCGCCTCTAAGAGATAGGATGGAGTTCATATTCCTCAGCTCCTACACGCCCAGCGAGAAGTTCGAGATAGCCAGACGCTACCTGATCCCGCAAGAGATCAAAAAGCATGGGCTCAAAAGAAGTGAGATCTCCATCTCCAAAACGGCTCTTGAGACCATCATCGAAAAGTACACCAGAGAAGCGGGTGTGCGAAATCTACGTCGTCGCATCGCCGATATCGTGCGCAAGGTGGCCAAGGAGCTACTGGAGCACCCAGAGCTCAAAAAGGTCTCCATCACCGTCAAAAACCTCAGCAAATATCTGGACAAGCCGGTCTTCGAAATCGAAGAGGCCGAAAAAGAGCCCCAAGTGGGTGTGGTCAACGGTCTGGCCTGGACGGCGGTAGGAGGCGATGTGCTGAGGATCGAGTCGATCAAGCTCAAAGGCAAAGGCTCTTTACAGCTCACCGGACGCCTCGGTGAGGTGATGAAAGAGTCTGCCAGTATCGCGTATAGCGTGGTCAAAGTCCTCATCGATAAGGGCAAACTCCCTATCGAGCAAGAGGTGATCCCAAAAACTCTCAAAGAAAAAGAGGAGAATATCAAAGTAGATCCCAGCGAAGTCTACAGACGATACGATATCCATCTGCATATCCCAGAAGGGGCCACACCCAAGGATGGACCGAGTGCTGGGATCACGATGGCTACCTCCATCGCTTCAGTTTTGAGTGAGCGTAGAGTTCGCCCAGATGTAGCAATGACGGGAGAGCTGACGCTGACCGGCAAGGTACTACCCATCGGAGGACTCAAAGAGAAGCTGATCGCTGCGTACAAGGCGAAGATCAAAAAGGTGTTGATCCCCAAGAAAAATTACGACAGAGATCTGGACGATATTCCTACTGAAGTGGTGGAAAATATGCAGATCATTCCCGTCACACATATCGAGGAGGTGCTCAAAGAGGCTCTTTTGTAGCCTCAAAGAGCCGAGAACTGCTCGATCTTTTGACTCAGATCCCGTTCTTTGATGGGCTTGTTGATGAAATCGTTGGCTCCAGCATCGATGGCTCTGCTCTTTTGGGTATCGTCGGTGCTGAGCACGATCACTGGGATTTGACTAAATCTTGGATCTTTTTTCATATATTTGAGTGTCTCTATACCATCGAGGCGTGGCATGATGATATCCAAGAGTACGAAGTCCACATCTGGATTTTTGTTGAGGACTTCCAAAGCCTCTTTTCCATCTTTCGCCTCCAACGTTTCGTAGACCTTGGGGTGCTTTTTGAGGATGTTCTTTAGAAGTTTTCTATTGATGATGTCGTCGTCTACATACAACACTTTGAGTTGATTCATGCCGTTTCACTCTCTTTCATTAGTCTCTCCAATTCCTCTTTGAAAAACTCTTTTTGGATGATATTTTTGATGATGTCGTCATAAAATTCTCGCTCGATACTTGAAAGTTCCTTGGTTTCAAAACTGGGTTCGATCAGCAGAACGAAGCGGGTATTGGGGTATTGTTGCTTGAGCTGCTGGATCTTATGGAAATTGTAGTGGTCTGACTCTTTGTCGATGAAGACCACTTTGTAGCTACGCTCTTGCATCCTTTTTTCGAAATCCTCCAGATCCATGGCGATATCGACCTTATAGCCCAAAGATTTGAGAACGTTAGCGAAGAGCTTCGACTCCAATGGGCTCTTTTTGAGTAGCAAGATATCGTAGTCGCTCCCTTTCTTTTCAGACTTTTGAGTGGAGATGGGAGGCTCTTCGGTAGCGAGATATTTCTTGTCGGGCAAGAAGGCTTTGAGGATCGTCTCTATATCTTTGCGGTTGATGGGCTTGGTGATATATTCATCGAATCCCTTTTTCATGAAGCGCTCTCTATCTCCTTTGAGAGCATGGGCGGTCAGAGCTATGATGGGTGTGGGGATGAGATGCATCTCCTTTTCGTACAGATGGATCTCCTGAAGTGCTTCGATCCCGTCCTTGACGGGCATCTGGATATCCATGAAGATGATGTCGTAATGATTTTTCTTGAATTTTTCTATCGCCTCCAGGCCATTGTCCGCCAAGTCCACTTCCAGTCCGAAATCTTCCAATGTCTTTTTGATCAATTTTTGGTTGATGATGTTGTCTTCGGCCACCAACGCTTTGGCCTTGAATTTGACATTTTCCGAGCTTGCGAGTATCGCCGCTTTTTGATTGAGTTTTTGGGTATTTTGGACATAAAATTCCAAAAGTTGCTTGAGCTTGGTATAGTTGACGGGCTCGTAGATATTTCGTATGATCTTACCCATCAGCTCTTCGATACGCTTCTTGAAGGTCACTTTGGAGACCAGGGCTACGGGTATTTGCTGCATATGGAAGATCTTGATACGACTCTCATCCACAAAATCGAAATCGAGCAGAGCGAAATTGCACTCTTTGGCCTTCTCTATCGCCTCTTTGAAGTTGTAGCTCTCTACCAGTTTCACACCGAAAAAGTCGCAATACTCTTCGATGTATCTACTTTGGATCTTGGCATATCTTTGGGGTTCGTAATAGAACACTTTCAGACCTTGGAAGCGTCCTTCGTAGGATTCGTTGAGTACCGGGATCTCTTCGAGTTCGAGGATAAAGAAAAACCGACTCCCTTTGCCCTCTTCGCTTTCGATCTTGAGCTCTCCACCCATCAATTTGACGAACTCACTGGAGATCGTGAGGCCAAGGCCCGTACCTCCATATTTTCTCGTGATGGAGATGTCGGCTTGAGAGAAGGCTTCGAAGATCTTCTCTTTTTTGTCTTCCGGGATTCCTATCCCTGTATCTCTAACCTCGAAATGGACGACGGCGTTGGAGTCTTTTTGGCCGATTTTTTTGATCTCCACCGCGATCTCTCCACCTTTGGGGGTGAATTTGACGGCGTTGCTGATGAGGTTGATGAGAACCTCTTTGATCTTTGTGGGATCTCCTTTGAGGGGCTTTTGCAGATGGGGGTCCACGAAAAGAGCGAGATTGATCCCCTTTTCGGCCGCCTTTGGAGCGTAGACCTCCACCGCGTTTTCAAACTCAGGTATCGGCTCGAAGACCACACTCTCCAATTCGATCTTGTTGCTTTCGATTTTGGCGATATCGAGGATATTGTTGATGATCTCCAGCAGGTTTTCGGAGCTTTTTTCGATGATGGAGACGAACTCTTTTTGCTCTTCCGTAAGTGGAGTGTTTTTGAGTAGTTCCGTAAAGCCCATGATCCCATTTAAAGGTGTTCGGATCTCATGACTCATGTTGGCCAAAAACATACTCTTGGCTTTGTTGGCCTCTTGGGCCGCCTCTTTGGCATCTTCGGTCTTTTTGAGTGCCAGCTCCAAGAGTTCGTAGGCCTTGTTGATCCCCTCGATCGATTCGAGATTGATCTTTTGGGCGAAATCGCTCTGTTTTTCCAGATCTTCGCTCAAAGCCACCTTTTTGATGATATCCTCCAGTTTTTGGATATTCCAGGTGATATCTTTGGTAAAGAGGTAGCTAAAGATGAGCAAAACGAAAGAGAGGATCCAAAAGGCGAGACTCAACAGTAAAGCGACCAGATCGAAACGAAGCTCCTTTTTGTTTAGAGCGAGGAGCATCTCTTGAAGAGTGGAAGCGAATTTGGCCAACTCTTCGATCTTGGTATCTTGGGTGGCGAGCCATGGACGCAGAGGCAAAAGACTCTTTTCATACAGACTGAGGCGGAGCTTTTGAAGGGCCTCGAAGGTTTTTTGAAAGTCGGGTCGTTGTAGAAGAGCGGAAAAGAGCCTTTTGAAATCGTCGCTGCTAAGAGTCGCTCCACTAAACGCGTCGGCTTTGGTAGCGAATGTCAAAAGTCGCGTTTTTTTGCTTTCGTCCAGTACGTGGGTGAGGGTGTAGTAGGCCGCCGAGCCTTGTTCGATGGAGCTGTAGTCCATACTGTAGGTCATGATGGAGTAGGCGGTGCCCAGACGAGAGAGCTGGGCCGAGATATCGGTCTTGGCAAGACTTTGGATCTGCTGCAAGAGGCTGTTTGTGATAGCGTTGGTATAGAGCGCGAAAAAGACACTTTGGAAATCGTCGCTTCGTTTTTCCACTTTGCTTCGCACGATCTTCAAGATGGCCAGATTGTTCAAAAGCTCGCCGTTCTTCTCTTTTTTGAGCACCTTTTTGAGTTGCCAAAGATTTCGATCCGTACGCTCATATGAAGATTTGAGCTGTTGGAGCGTCACATCCGGCGCGTTGGCCAGATAGAGAGCCGAGAGTGTACGCTCTTTGCCCAGGCTCTTCATGGTTTGCAAGATCTGTCCAGCGATGGATACCTTTTGCTCGTACTCCTTGGCAGTTATGTACTTGACAGTGAAATAGTAAAGAAAGAGGGCCGAAAGCAAAAAGAGTATCGCTATAGGAAACAAAGAGATGATTTTGAGTCTGCTTTTCATATTGAGTTCCATGATCTTATAGCTGCTTGACATTGGTTTCGAGGGACTCAATCGCCTCTTCGAGCTGTTTGGACATGTACTCATCCAACGGGTAGGAGGAGATGATGTTGTTGAGCAGCAGCACGAGATTGCTCAACCTCAGACTCTCAGCCACGCTTTTGAGCTGCTTGGCCTTTTTGAGAAATTTTTCTCTTTTCATCTTGATGGAGTGCAAGGTCTTGAGCTCGACGATGAGATCCTCGATGATGTCGATGAAATCCTCCTTGTCGATCTGGACGAGGTTCAAGGCGTCTTTGAGATCGTCGAGAGTCACCACGAAAGGATTGGGCCCTTTTTTGAGCTCTTCGAGGTCGTGTATGCACTTTTTCACCAGCTCCGGATTTTGGTTGATATTGACCTGATCGAGATATTTTGCACACTCTTGGAGATAGAGATTTCTGGCGAAGGAGGCGAGCTTGTGTAGCTCGTTGAAATTGTTGTAGGCCAGATTGAGCTTGATCTCGTTGATCAGCTCCCTAAGGTATTCTTGATACTCGTCTACCGAAAGCCCAAGCTCCTTTGCTGCCTTTTGTGGAGGGGAGGCGGGTTCGGCAGCCTCTTGAGTCTGTTGTGCCGCTTGTACCGGCTCTTTGGGCGGTTTGGTCGAGTCTGCAGGCTGTGGCTGGGAGGGACGAGGCTGGAGTGAGGGGCTGGGTAGTTTTAGATAGAGCTCTTTTGGAGTCTCGATGCCGTAGCGTTTGGCCAAAAAGAGGATATAGGAGTAGAACTCCTCCAAGATCTGCACCGCATCTTCAAGAGGTGTGTCCTTTTTCATCTTGGCCAAGATCTCGAAAGCTGGTTGCAGCCTCAGATTCGCCGCCACCCCTTTGAGGGTGTGGATATTCTCGTACAGCTCTTTTTGGTTTTCCTTTTCTATCGCCTCGTTGATTTTGGGAAGTTTTTCCAAAGCGTGCTTGATATACTCTTTGATGAAGTCTTCGATGATATCGCTACCCAGATTGAGCTCTTCTGAGATCTGTTCGAGATTGGGCTCTTGGAATTCACCGGGCGTTAGAGCGATTTTTTCTACAGTGGTCGTTTCTGTAGGTATGTGTGCGGCTACGCTTTCTTGTGATGGTGGGGTTTGTTCCTGCATGGGAGGTTGGCCGAAGTCGCATTCGTTGTAGGTGTTGAGCTCGAATGTGACCAGATAGTAGGAGAGCATGCCACTTAGAGCACTGAGCTGATTGACGTTGACGAAGGTCTCTATCTCTTTCCCCGTTTTGGTACGCAAGATGGCCCGATGGGTGACAGTGGTGTTGGTAAGTACATAGTCGATCCAGTGAAAACTGCGAAACTCATGGAGGTATCCTGGCCGTTTGACGAAGAGTTGGGCTATGTCGTAGATCTCTTGACGAAATTTTTCGATCGATTGGTAGCCCAGCATCTCCAAGGTCTGATCGCTGATGGCCAGAATTTTTTTGTGATGATCGTACAGTATCACCTACGGACCTTTTTGGGAATTTGACTATATTATGGCATAAAAAATATTAATCGTAGATTTTTTTAAGGTTTTTGGCATCCTTTTGGCTCAAAACTGTGCAAAGTTCCTCCATCGAAGCCTTTTTTATCTGCTCGAAGGTCCCAAAGTAATTGAGAAGCTTTTGCACTTTCGCCTCGCCGATCCCCTTAGCTTTGAGCAGTTCTGTCTGTTTGGCTTTTTGGGTTCTTTGTTTGCGATGAAAAGTGATAGCGAAGCGGTGAGCTTCGTCTCGCAGACGTTGCAAAAACTGCAATCTTTTGTCACTTGGTAAAAGGCGTAACACTCCATCTTTTGTGTAAATCAGATCGTGGGCTTTGCCTTTGGCTCTGTGGGCCTTTGCATCGATCTTCTCTTTGGCTATGGCCACCACGTCGATATCCACACCAAAACTTTTGGCGATATCTTCGGCCAAGGAGCGAAGAGCCTCTCCTCCATCGATGAGCCACATATCTGGAGGCGGATTTTTGGCAAAGCTCTCACAGCGTCTGGTGAGGGTCTCTCTCATCTGGGCGTACTCGTCCAAGCTTTCGAGATTGTAGTGGCGATAGCCGCTCTTGTCAAAGCGGTCCCCCTCGTAGACCACCATGGCACCCACGGGGCTCGAGCCAAAGGTGTGGGAGTTGTCGAAGATCTCAATGCGGTGGGGCTCGCTCTGAAGCTTGAGTAACTCTTTGAATTGGGCGAGGATCGGCTCTTGGGGTTTTTGCTTGGCCAAAATCTCTTTGGCATTGAGGAGCGCAAGATCGATCAGTTTGGCCTTCTCTCCCCGTTTGGGGTGGAGTATTCGCACCTTTTTATCGAATTTTTGGCTCAAAAACTCCTCCAATTCCTTCTTTTCGCTTAGTTCATGGGCTACCAGTATGGTGGAGGATGTCAAAGGTGTCTCATGAGTGTAAAATCCAAGTAGCACACGCTTGTAGGCCTCCTCTATATCGAAACCTTTTTGGCTGTCAAAACGCAGAGTATCGTAGCTGCTGGCGATCACTTTGCCCTCACGCATGAACATCCTCACGATCGCCGCTCTATTTTTTTGGACTTCGATAGCGTAGATATCGAGATTTTCCACTTTGGCCAAATCGATCTGGCTGCTAAGCTCGATGGATCGGATCCGCTCTATACGATCTCGCAGCTGTGCCGCCTCTTCAAACCTCAGCTGCTCGGCCAGCTCCTCCATTTTCTTTTGGAGTTTGGCCAAAAGGAGCTTTTTGTCGTGGATATGCTGTAGCGCCTCTTCCAAAATCTTTCGATACTCCTCCTGGCCGATCTTCCCTTCGCATGGAGCCAAACATTTTTTCATCTGATGAAAGAGGCAAGCTTTTTTGCCTTTGATACAGCTCTCTTTTTGCACCAGAGGAAAGAGCTCGTAGATGGAGTCGAGGATATCCTTGGCCGCGCTGGGCAGTGGTCCATAATATTTGATCTTTTTGCCTTTGAGCACTTTTCTGGTGATCTTGGGTCTGGGGAAGGGTTCGGAGAAATCGATGTAGATATAGGGATAGGTCTTGTCGTCTCGGAGCAGGATATTGTATTTTGGTTTGAGCTGTTTTATAAGGGAGTTTTCCAGTATCAAAGCGTCGTTTTCGCTTTGGACCACGATATACTCCAGATTGGCCACCTCGGTGATCATTTTATAGATCCTGGGGCTGAGATTTGGTGCGGGAGAGAGCCCGTTTTGGAAGCGAAAGTAGCTTTTGACCCGCTTTTTGAGGCTTTTGGCCTTGCCGATATACAAGAGTCTGCCATCTTTGTCGAAGTACTGGTAGACTCCGGGGCTATCGGGTAGAGATTGCAGCTTACTTTTTAGCATCGCTCTTGATCCTTTGGCGTATCTGCTCTAACAGTTTTCTTAGTTCTTCATTTTGGGTGCATATCTCGAACTCTCCCTTGGCCCGCTCCTTATAGCGCTGCAATGGCTTTGGCTTGGGCGGCACAGCAGGAGGAGTGTATTTGTGATAGGCTTTGATTTGGGAGATTTCGATATCTTTACATGCATCAAAGCGCTTTTGCAGGAGATTTAATACCTCATTTATATGTTTTTTATTATAATTGAACTCCATCAAAAATCCCGGATGGGTCAAGACGAAATAGAGGGTCCCGCCTTTTTTGTAGATGTAGTGTACCTGGCGCTGCATGGAAGGTGGCAGGAGCGAGAGCAGCTTTTGAAAGCATTTATGTTCGTAAAATCGTTGGATATTGGGAAAAAGATGAGAAAAAATTTTGGATGGCTGTTTCATATCGTAATTATAACACTTTTGCTCGTGATTATTAGTGGATGCGGATACAAGGCCGATCCCTACTACGAGCCCCAAAAGGCCCAGCGGTGATCTATGACTACATCATCGTAGGAGCCGGCATCGCCGGGCTTTATGCCTCTTTGAACATCCCGAAAGGCAAGAAAGTGCTGATCCTTTCGAAGGAGCCTGTATGGGAGTGCAACACCTTCTACGCCCAAGGAGGGGTGGCCACGGCGGTGGACGAGGAAGATATCCACTGCCATATCCACGATACTTTGGAGGCGGGGGCCGGGCTGTGCGATCCCGAGGCGGTGGAGATCCTCAGTCGCAACTCTTTGTTGGTCATCGAGGATCTGATCGCCAGGGGATTTGAGTTCGACAAGGATGAAGAGGGCAATCTGCTCTTTACAAAAGAAGCGGCCCACAGTAGACCCAGGATCTTGCATGCAGGAGGAGATGCCACGGGCAGGGAACTGCATCGGTTTTTGCTCAAGAACTCTCCTGCCAAGCTCTTGGAGGGAGTGGAGGTGATCGATCTTTTGATCGAGGATGGCCTGTGTCATGGGGTGCGTGTGCGAAGAGGCAAAGAGCAGTACAATATCTACGGCAAACATGTTTTGCTGAGCAGCGGAGGGATCGGCTCACTTTACGAATACCACACCAACGCCACCACCATCAGTGCCGATATCCAAGGATTGGCTGCTTTGAAAGGGATAGAGCTCAAAGATATGGAGTTTACGCAGTTTCATCCCACTGTCTTTGTGCACAGCAAACGAGCCCAAAAGCTTCTACTTACCGAAGCCTTGCGAGGGGAGGGGGCGACAGTGGTGGACGAGGAGAATCGCCGATTTTTATTCGATTACGATCCAAGAGGTGAACTGGCTCCCAGAGACATAGTCTCTCGCGCCATCTATCGCCACCAAAAAGCTGGCCACTCGGTCTATCTCGATTTTTCCAACTTCAGTGAAGAGTTTTTCAAGAAGCGTTTTCCTACGATCTATCACAAGTTTAGAAATTTGGGCTTTTACGTGCCTCACGACAGAGTCCCCATATCTCCTGCGTTTCATTTCATGATGGGTGGGATCAAAACGGATGTGTGGGGCAGAGTGCCTGGGGTGAAGTATCTCTATGCCATAGGAGAGGTGGCTTGCACGGGAGTGCATGGAGCCAATCGTCTCGCCTCCAACTCGCTTCTTGAGGGGCTCGTCTTTTCCAGACGGGCTGTGGAGGATACCCTCATCCAAACAAGAAACGAGCCGATAAAAAGTTTCAAGGAGCGATCGATCGCTTTGATATTGCCTGGTGATAGAGCCCTCAAGCAGCGTCTGCGCTCTATCATGTGGCAAAAAGTGGGAATCATCAGAAAAAAGAGTGAGCTCAAAGAGGCTTTGGAGGAGATTCAACGGATGCAAAGAGAAAAGATCGGACATCTTCTTGGGCTTCGGCTTCTTTGTGCCAAACAGATCGTCCAAAGCGCTTTGAAGCGAGACAGAAGTATCGGTGCACACTATATTGAAGGAGAGTAAATGCATGGTCTCGATCTGACCAATACATGGGTCGGGTATCTCAACCTGATCATCTTTGTGGTCGGCTACTATTTCATAGCGGCCGAAGAGAAATTTCATATGAACAAGGCCAAACCGGCCCTTTTGATCGGTACGCTGATGTTCATGCTGCTTGGGATCTACTTTTCACTCAACCATCTCGATCCTACACCTTTGCACAACGAGATGGAGAATCTCATTTTGGAGATTGCCGAGATCTTTTTCTTCTTGTTCGTGGCGATGACCTATATCGAGACGCTGATCGAGCGAAAGGTCTTCGATGTGCTCAAATATCGCCTCACCTCCAGAGGGTATAGCTACAAAAAGCTCTTTTGGATCACGGGGGCTTTGGCCTTTTGGATCTCACCGGTAGCGGACAACCTCACCACGGCTTTGATCCTCTCTACCGTGCTTTTTACCATCGACAAGACCAAGACCCAATTTTTGGTGCCTGGTGCTATCAATATCGTGGTAGCCGCCAATGCAGGGGGTGCATGGAGCCCCTTTGGTGATATCACCACATTGATGGCATGGACTGCTGGCAAGGGTGAGTTCGTGGACTTTTTGTATCTTTTCGTTCCGGCGATAGCGGGTTGGCTCTTGACGGCTTGGCTGCTCTCTTTCTTCGTACCAGCAGGCGAACCCCACTTCGATGCGAGCCTGCCCAAAGAGGAGCTCAAACCTGGAGCCAAAGTGGTGATATGGCTGGGAGTCTTCACTATCTTCATCGCGGTGGTGGGCCATCAGCTTTTCCACTTTCCAGCCATGTGGGGCATGATGTTTGGATTGGCGCTACTCAAGATGTACGCATTTTTGCATAAGCGCAAAAAC
>JALWZJ010000002.1 GCA_027002625.1 Campylobacterales bacterium | reverse complement strand
ATTTGGCCAAAGTGACAGAAGATGAGATGGAAGAGATCCTCAAAAGTCTCGATGTAATCATAAAATAGGATAGCGATTGGCTTATATCAAACTCGACAAACAAGCACTTTTTCACAATCTAAATCTCATTGCCCAAAAAGCCGGTAGCAAAGAGAGGATCGCTGCCGTTCTCAAGGACAATGCCTATGGCCACGGTCTGGAGCCGATGGCCAGGATGCTCCAAGAGTATGGCATCACCAAGGCAGTGGTGCGCACAAAAGCGGAAGCTTCCAAGATAAAGGATTGTTTCGCTTACATCCTCGTTCTTGCCGATGAGCCGGAGTCTGATCCCAAGCTTACCTTTGCCATCAACGATCTTGAGCAGCTACAGCACACTCCAAAAGGCAGCCGTATCGAGCTCAAGATCGATACGGGGATGCACCGAAACGGCATCACTATGGATCAAATCGAAGAGGCTATCCAATACATAGCCACCAAAGGATTGGTGCTCAAAGGCGTCTTTACCCACTTTCGCAGTGCGGATGTACTCAGTAGCGAGCTTTTTTGGCAAGAAAGAGAGTGGCAGGAGGCGAAAGAGCGTATCAAACAAGCCTGCCAAAAGTATCATATCCCACTATCCCATTTTCACTCCCAAAACAGCGCTGCACTCTTTCGAGAGGGACTTAAAGATAATTTTGCCAGAGTCGGGATCGCGATGTATGGCTACTTGGAGATGGATGAGGTGTATGAGCAGCCGCCTCTAAAACCGGTGCTCTCCTTGTGGGCCAAAAGGATCGCTACAAGAAGGCTACAAAAAGGCCAAAGAGTGGGGTATGGAGGAGATTTCGAAGCTTCTTGGCCTATGGTTGTCTCTACATATGATGTAGGCTATGGTGACGGGATCTTTCGCTCCATGCGCTATACAAAGGACAAAGAGATCTTGGGTCGAGTGAGTATGGACAGCATCGTAGTAGAAGGAGAGGAGGAGGAGATCTGCATCTTCGACGACGCCAAGGAGCTGGCCCACTCGCTGGGGACGATCAGTTACGAAGCGCTGGTGAAGCTCTCTCCTTTTATTTCTCGCATACTTTCTTAATTTCTACTTAACACTTCTGATTTACAATAGCAAGTATATCCCCTTTAAGGAGTTATCATGATCCGTTTTCTTGGAGGTGCGTTGCTTGCAGGTACGTTACTTTTTGGTGCGATTGCTACAGAGTATGAGGATCAGCTCAAAAGCTATCTTACATCCTCCTCACTTCCGATCGCTGGAAAATTTTATCTGTACGATTTCAATCACGATGGCCAATACGCTATGAACGATTGGCTCTATGTGGTGGCTGGTGCTTCGGATCAAGAGTATAGATTGCTTGGAAAGACACCTACACCAAACGATCCTTTTGGATGGCAAAAAGTGGATGTGACACCACCAGACCAAGAGCCAAACGGCTATTTCGTCTACTTGCCCAACTGCAGTTGCGATGTGCAAAAGATGGGGACCAATGCCTTTTCTTGGGTCTATATCACACAAGGAAAAGTTTACAAGCTTATGGGTGCCAATCCGGATCACTCTTTTCGTTATTATGATCACAATGAGGATGGTATGCCCGATCCACTTGAGGGAATTTCTTATACGATATCCAACAATAAAGTCACATTTACAAGCCAGACAGCTTTGCCAAAACGGTTACTTTTTTACGGCGTGACCGATCATTCGGTTTTGGCTGGATTTAAAAGGTTTGTTCTTTTCGATCCAAACAATCCCACCCAGCCTATCTATCGAAGTGGCGATACCACAGATGTGCGCAGACCCGAAGTCTCTACTCGGATGCAAAGTTTCGATCCCGAGACTCTTCATTATCAAGGACTAAGACAGACTACACTTTCATTCGTTTCAAAGGGATATCCATATGTAGTGGATCTTGAAGGCGAGAAAGCCGGTATCCCACGACTTCAAAGCAGCTTTTCTTTGAATACCTCCAGACAGTTACGCTATACGAAGCTCGATTATTTGGGCTCGCGAGTCTATCTCGTAGCACAAGATAGCAACAAGACCCATACCTATCTTTTTACTACCCAAACTTCACCAGACAATCCGCCTCTTCTTTTTGACGACTATGGATTGGTCGATGTGGCATATGAACGCTATGGAGCTCCCATTAGTGGATACCTGGTCACCGATAAAAAGAGCAAAGAGCTCAAGCAGTGTGATAGTGCCATGAAAAACTGTACCTCTCTTATTGGCTATACCAAAAGCGTTCGGCTCATGGGAGCTGTCGTAGGGACCACCAAGAGTATCTATAACGTAGACAGTAAGGTGGTGGTATGCGATAAAGCCAGCAAAGAGTGCCGACGGATTGGTGTCACTTTACCGCCTGCTGTGGGCCATACCAGACCATATGCCTACAACGATGGTGCTATCTACTATGTAAAGAACGAAACGCTCTATCGCACCAACATAGATACCAATGCTACGACCACTTTGGCACATGGCGTGGGGACGGGACGTTTTAGAGCTTTTACGCAAAAGATGATCGTTTTGGCAGATGACGACAATATGTATGCCGTGGCAAAAGATGGTTCCACTCCTCAAGCGATCCATATATCCCAAATCACACAAACCAAGGGACATAAATATGATTTTACGATAGCCACACAAAAATACTATCTCTACAATCTTTATAGAGTAGAAGAGAATGGGCGAATGCGTTTTCGTGCGTGTGTTCTTGAAGACGCTACCCACAATAGCTGCAAAGAGAATAGCTTTTGGGCTTCTACCATCGTAGCCAGTAGCGATGGAGCGCTTCAGCCACAAAGCAACTACCCTTACAG
>JALWZJ010000001.1 GCA_027002625.1 Campylobacterales bacterium | reverse complement strand
CATTTGGAGAGAAAAAGGCTAATGAGCGCCCCACTGAAACCGACGATAAAAGAGAGGATCAAAAGACTACTGACGGTGCTTTGATCCAACCGTATACCAAAGAAAGCCTCCAAAACAAAGATCGTCAGATAGATCGAGGCCATCACGGCCAAGTTCATGAGCAAAAAGAGCACGATACCCATGGCACCTCCTTTTTTGTCACAATTGTAACATAGCTATATTTCTACGGGCTTAGCTTTACAAAATGCTATTTTCTTCTCATAATAGGCCGCTTCGTTGATAAAAACAGGTACACAAGGATCGCTATGGTAAAAGATCTCCTCCTCGTCCAGTGTCAAAAAGATCGGATCGCCCGGATGGAGCTCTCCATAATCTCGGCCCTTCAGTTCTGGATGGATCATCCCCCAAAGTTTTCCATCTTTTCTTGGAAAATCTTCGTAGCCTTCTATTCGGTAGGCTATGTGAGGATCTGTAGTCCATTCATCTTTGTCGAGCACCTCGATGGCTCTGCGAAGTACTTTGTATGTGCGCCAAAAGATCTCTGGCTCCAGCACTCCTTGACACACGGGTCCTACTTCGATAGTCACAGAGGATGGCACCAAAGAGTTGATGAAATCCCCCTCTTCGCTTCCAAACCACTGAAGAATGCGCACATCCTCGAACTCACTGGCCAAGATTTTGGCCAAATTCTCACTTTTTCGATCTTGGTTGGAGAGCACGAGGGTGATCCCCATATTGGCTGTAGTGGAATGTAGATCGATCAAAAAGTCACACCCCTCCAGCCGTTTGGCGATCACCTTGGCACGCTCCTCTTCGTACAGATGACTGTCTTGCTCTAAAGCCTGCTTTGAGAAGGATCGATTGAGATCTTTGTCTACGTAGCGTCGACACGCTTCGATCGCCTTTGGATTGGCCAAAAGAAAATCGAGGTTTATATTGTGGGTGATAGGAGTATCGTGTCGAAGTTTGTGGATGAGGTAGATACCGGTCAGCTCGTTGCCGTGTACGCCGCCGCTGATCGTTACACGCATAGTGCTCCTTTTTTGTCGATGATACCATCATCCACCCCTTTAATCAACCCCCGAAGGGGCCGGAATCAAAGCTGGACGATGCGGCTGCGCACATCCTTGGTCGCTTCGACCATATTCCGTAGAGCGGGGATCACCTCCTCCCATCTGCGGGTTTTGAGACCACAGTCTGGATTGATCCAAAGCAGTCTGGCTGGAAAGACCTTGAGACGATCTTCGATCTGGGCGATGAGCTCCTCTTTGGATGGGATACGAGGTGAGTGGATGTCGTAGACCCCGGCACCCACCTCCTTTTTGTAGTGGTAGTTGCGAAAGGCTTCGAGGAGTCTGTTGCCGTTTCTTGCCGTCTCGATGGAGATCACATCCGCATCCATCGCATCGATGGTTGGCATGATGTCGTTGAAGTCGCTATAACACATATGAGTGTGGATCTGGGTTTCAGGTTTGGCAGGAGCGGTACTCATCTTGAAGCTCTCTACTGCCACTCTTTCATATTCGCTTCTATTTTCGCTTCTAAGAGGATACCCCTCTTTAAACGCTGCCTCGTCCACCTGGATCACTTTGATCCCCGCATCTTGGAGATCTCTTACCTCGTCGGCTATAGCCAGTGCCATCTGCTTGTAGACCAGCTCACGATCGAGATCATCTCTCACAAAAGACCAGTTGAGCATGGTCACGGGGCCTGTGAGCATCCCTTTCATCGGCTTGTCGGTGAGACTCTGAGCGTACGTGATCCACTCCACGGTCATGGGAGCCGGGCGGCTGACGTCTCCATAGATGATAGGAGGCTTGACACATCGGCTACCGTAGCTTTGTACCCAGCCGTTTTCACTAAAGGCCACGCCATTTAGCATTTGGCCAAAATACTCCACCATATCGTTTCGCTCGAACTCTCCATGCACCAGCACATCGAGCCCGATATCCTCTTGGACGTTAACGCAGTAGCGGATCATCTCCTTGATCTTTTCTTTATATTCTTCCTCACCAATCTTGCCCTCTTTGTACTCCTTGCGTACTTTTCTCACCTCTGCCGTTTGGGGGAAGCTTCCAATCGTAGTGGTAGGCAGCATCGGATAGCCGAGGATCTTTCTTTGAATTGGCAGTCGCTCCTCTCCTCTCATCTGGCGCTCTTTCTCCTCTGGCCTCAGATTGGCCAAGCGCTCCTGGACCGCTTTGTCATGGATCTGTAATGAGCTTTTTCTTGTTTCGTTGGCCACTTTATTGGCCTCAAGTAGTTCTTGATCGTCTCCAAGCCCCTTTCCTTGGTAGAGCTTGTGGATGAGGCGAAGCTCATCGAGCTTTTCGTTGGCAAAAGCGAGCCAGCTTTTGATATTGCTATCGAGTTTCTCTTCGTAAGCCAAAGTATAGGGCACATGCAAAAGCGAGCAGCTGGTAGAGACGATCACTTGATCTTTTTCGATGGGAAGCTCTTGCAAAAACTGTACTTTTTTCTCGATATCACTCACCCAGATATTGCGTCCATCCACTATGCCGGCAATGAGCTTTTTGCCACTTTTTGCGATATCTTCTACGCTTTGTATATTTTTTGGCCCATGGACGAAGTCCAGTCCGATACCATCGATAGGGGTATCGATAAGCTGCTCTACCGCTTCGTTGGCATGCTCGAAATAGGTGACCACGAAGCTTTCAATTCCTTCGGTAGGTATTGTCTCATAAGCGTATTTCACAGCCTCAAGTTGTTTTTGCGTAGGATCTTTTACGAGTGCGGGCTCATCGAACTGCACTTTCTTCACTCCAGCCTCTTTGAGTCGCTCCATCGCCTCTTTGTAGATAGGCAGCACTCTTGGCAGCAGATCCAGCGGGTCGCTCCCGTCGGTGGTGCGAGAAAGACTCAAGAAAGTGACTGGTCCTATGAGGTTGACCTTGGTTTGTATACCCAAAGCGTTCGCCTCTTCGAACTCTTCGAGAGGTTTTTTGAGATTTAGAGTAAACTGTATATTTTTATGAAGTTGCGGGACAAAATAGTGGTAGTTGGTATTGAACCATTTGGTCATGGGGAGAGCTTTGTGCTCCTGATCACCCCTTGCCATTGCAAAATAGCGATCGATCCCCTCCAGATCCTTGTACTCCTCGGGCTCTGCACCCAGCATCACGATCATATCGATCATCTGATCGTAGTAGCTAAAGTCGTTGCTACTGATATACTCGACACCCGCCTCTTTTTGGTAGTTCCAATGTCTGGCTCTTAGCTCCTTGGCCACCTTTTCAAGCTCATCCAAAGAGCTCTCACCTCTCCAATACTTCTCCAACGCAAATTTCAACTCTCTTTTTTCACCAATTCTTGGATATCCTGTGACATACGGCATTACACTCTCCTTGATAATTTTGATTTTTTCTATTTTTTGTTTTGATATTAGATGATATGAGATTTACGGGAGGTGCCACGCCGGTCTTGGTATATCGGCATCTACAAAGTGGAGGTTTTTTGATACGGCTTAGCCTCAGGGCTTTGTGCGCCTGGCAGGCAAAAAAGATATTGCAGTAACAAGGTTTGGGTAGAGCCAAGAGCTCCTCTTCAGGAGGCGGCTCCTCGTAGCTTTCTTGGACAAAGCGGACAAAAAGATGGGATCTGGTACGTACCCGCTCTTTATGCAAAGTGACCATATTGGTCGTAGCGGTAATGGCTTGCAAAGAGAAGTAGCGTTTGAATCCTTTAGCGATCAAGATACCTCTCCAAAATCTTTTGTGCGGCAATAGAGTCGAGGCGGCCATCTTTTTTGTGGCGCATCACCCCTTTTGTTACCTCTTTGGCTTCATAGGATGTAAAATCCTCGTCCACATACTCCACATCCTTATCAAAATCCAAAAGCCCCACGAAATGCTTGATCTTTTTTTCCATCACCTCTTTGCTGGAGCCTTGCGGAATACCCACTACCAGCCGCTCTATTCCCCACTCTTTCAAAAAACGGCTCACATCCTTTGCAGCCTGGTTGCGGTTTTTGCGCATGATCGGATTTTGAGGCAATGCGATCTTGCCATCGAGGCTGATGGCCACGCCAATGCGCCGCTCACCCACATCCAGTGCCGCTATCTTATTTGCCAAGGCAAAACTCCCCAAACATCTTGTCAAGTAGCTCTTCGCTTTGCATGGGTCTGGTGATGGAGGCGATGGAACGTATCGCCTCATTGATATGAAAAGCGAAAATCTCCAACTCCCCCATCTGCAGTGGCAGTTTGGCCGCTTCTATATTTTTGGCTGTCTCCTCTACCGCTTGGATCTGCCTTTGGGAGATGAGCAGTATCTCATCGCTTTTGGCCAAACTATCCAAAATCTGTTGCAATCGTTCAATAAGAGGCGAAATATCTTGTTTGACGCTGAGTTTCACAGCCTCCAGCGGCAATTTGGCCACTTCGCCCTTGTCGATCTTGTTGAGTACGACGATGATCTCTTTTTGCTTCTTATAGCGCTCTATAAGCTCCAAAATCTTCTGGTCCTCTTCATCCAAAGGCTTGGATGCGTCGAACATCGCTATGACGATATCGCTTTGCTCGATCGCTTCGATACTGCGCTGTACACCTATACGCTCGATCTCATCTTCGGCCTCCCTGATACCGGCAGTATCGACAAAGCGCACCAGATGCGAGCCTATGTGCACACTCTCCTCTATCGTATCTCTGGTAGTACCTGCGATATCGCTCACGATCGCCCGCTCATAATCCAAAAGAGCGTTGAGCAGTGAGCTTTTGCCGGTATTTGGCTTGCCGATGATCGCCACTTTGAACCCTTCCAATAGGCCGGCTCTACGTCTGCTCGACTCTACGATACGCTCCAATTGCTTGGCGATCTCTTGGAGCTGCTCTTGCATTTGCTGAGCCAAATCCTCGGGTAGATCCTCTTCGGCGTAGTCGATATTGACCTCTACATAGGCTAAAATTCGGATGAGTCGCTCACGCACCTCCTCCACAAACTTTCCAAGCTCACCTCGTAATTGTTTGGCCAAGATCTTGGCTGCATCTTCGCTTCTTGCCTCTATGAGTTTGGCGATCGCTTCCGCTTCGCTTAGATCTATCTTGCCATTGAGAAACGCTCGCTTGCTAAACTCCCCTGGCTCGGCGAGTCTGGCTCCAAGCTCCAGGGCCCTTTGCAAAATCATCTGCGCCACCACGATCCCACCATGACACTGAAACTCTACCACGTCCTCCCCCGTAAAACTCTTGGGAGCTTGGAAATAGAGCACGATCGCCTGATCGATCGGCTCGCCAGATGCGTCATAAAGTTCACGAAGATGAGCATATCTTGGCTTGAGGATCTCGTTTTTGGCCATTTTTTTGGCGATAGAGGAAGCCTCGGGGCCGCTTAGGCGCACGATGGCGATGGAGCCCACACCGTGGGCCGTGGCGATAGCGGCTATCGTGCTATTTTCTAAATTCATTGACGATGATATATTTTTCTTTGCGTCTGTTCTCTCTGATAGCCACATATTTGTCAGGAAAAGCCTCTCTTAGCTTTTTCAACGCTATCTGGATCAATACCCCATCCAGTGGTTTTGTCTGGCCTCTTCCTTCTTTTCGGATCTGCTCTATCAAAGGCGCCAAGTACTTTTGCATCGCCTCTTCCTGGGTTTTGAGAAACTGAGCGATCTCCAGACGGATCTGCAAACCATATTTTGGATTGATCCAGTTAAAAAGCATATACGAAAGCGCTTTGTAGCGATACCCCTCCTTGCCGATCAGCAAGGCCGCATCCTCTCCTTCAAATTCGATAAGCAGCGTCTCCTTGTCGTAGGGCTCCACTTTGATCGAATCGAGACGAAAACACATATTCTCGAAGAGTCTATTTAGATCGGCTTCCACCTCCCCAGCGATAGCATGGATATCTTTTGTCTCTTTGTAGAAATTGTCGAAGATCTCCGGCTCTTTGATCTGTTGGAAAGTCTTGGGAGGTGCGGGGGTGTCTTTTCGTTTGCATTTGGCCAAGATGATGGCGTTTTTCTTGCCGATACCAAGAATTCCTTTGGATGGGTGCTGAAGGATTGTGATATCAAGATCGGCTACCGAGCAGCCAAGAGCTTCGGAGGCTTTGCTAAAAGCCTCCTCTAATGTCTTCGCTTCTATTCTTTGCTCACTCATGCTGTTCCTTTTGGGCAGCCTTTTTCGCTTCGAAAATCTTGTTGACGATCAGCTGCTGGATGATGGAGAGGATATTGTTGGTAAACCAGTAGAGTGTCAAACCTGCCGGGAATGTAAGGAAGAAGAAGGTAAAGACGATCGGCAGATATGTAAAGATCTTCTTTTGCATCGGATCGGTGATGGTGGTGGGCGTGATCTTTTGGTGGATGAACATCGTAATACCCATCAATATAGGTAGCACATAGTATGGATCTTTGGAGCTCAGATCGGTGATCCACAAGATCCAAGGTGCCCCTTTGAGCTCGATGGCGTTGAGCAGTACCCGATAGATCGCGAAGAAGATGGGGATCTGGATCAGCATCGGCAGGCACCCGCCCATCGGATTGACTTTGTACTTTTTGTACAGCTGCATCATATGGGCGTTCATCTTTTGAGGATCGCCTTTGTATTTTTGCTGGATCTCCTTGATCTTGGGCGCCAAGTCTTTGAGCTTTTGCATAGAGAGCATTCCCTTGAGGGTAAGTGGGAAGAGAATGATACGAATGATGATGGTCAGCACCACGATAGCCCATCCCCAGTTGCCTATCCAGTGGTAGAGAGCAAGTAGCGCCTTGAACATCGGCTTGGCGATAAAGGTGAAAAATCCATACTCGATCACGTCGGTGAGCTCTGGATGGATCGCTTTGAGAGTCTCGTACTCTTTGGGCCCTACATAGCCTCCCACTTTCAGCTCGGGTGAGCCTTGGATGAAGAGGATGGGATTTTCCTCGGCATCTTTGGAGACCACCACGTTCATACCCTCGGTAAAATCGTAAAAAAGCGTGGTGTAGTAGCGATCGAAGGCCGCGGCTATCTTGGCGCCGTTAAAAATCTCTGTCCCTTTGGCGTCACCATCTTCTATGATGGTGATCGTACCATCCTTTTCTTTGATAAGAGCACCATGAACCGTATAGCCATCTACCCGTACGTTGGGACGATATCCAGGGGAGATGAAATATTTATGACCGTTTTTGACCTTCACTCTCACTTCGTAATGCCCATCGGGATAGATAGAAAGAATCTTTCGTACCTGTTCTTCTCCTAAATTTTGGATCAACACTATATCGCTCTTTTTGTCGATATCCAAGCTTTTAGGGCCGTGGTAAGTATAGGGGACTTTGAAGGCTTTTTCGTTGAGCGCCACATCGCTAAATCTCAGCTCCAAAGGCTTGGGAAGCTTGTTCTCGTCAAAAAGCTTGATCTGTTCACCGGATTCGGTCTTGTAGCGCTTCTCCTCCAAGATCACCTGGTGGATACGGCCAAGATCGTCTATGAACATCTCGAAACGTTTGGATTTGATATGCAGCAAAGTCGCAGATCCCAGTTTTCCCGTATGTTCACTGACAGCGGAAGTTTGCCTCTGTGGAGCTTGGAGATCGGCTTTGGGAGCCGGAGCCGATTGGGCGATCTGTTTGGTGGTATTTGTTTCATTGAGTTTTGGTGGCTGTTTGGGGATAAAGAAGTAGTCGTAGACTACGAAGATCAGCAGCGACAGTACGGTCGCGAGGATCACTCTTTGGTTCGTGCTCATCTTTTCCAACATCTAATTACCTTTGAAATTTTTTATGAGAATAAATTTCGATCCACCTTTTGGTACGAGCCAATAGCGTACATCGATCTTTTTGTACTTTATATTTTCGAGCTCTTTTTTGATCACCGGATAGTCTATGCCACCGGCGAAAAGTTGATTACAGCGCAAGATGCGCAAGACCACCGCTATAAAAGCGATGAGTAGATTATCCTTTTCTATGCGCCATTTGGCATACTCCGAGCAGGTGGGATAGTAGCGGCAGCTACCATAAGAGAGTAGAGTGAACACCTTTTGATAGAGCCCTAACAGTTTGAGTATAGCTCGGCGTATCATAAAGCGTGTGCTCTTTTTAGAGTCTGTCCAAAAAGATGGTACAGATGTTCAAACTTCGCTTCGAGCAAAGAGGGTTTGGCCACAAAGACATAAGAACCGCCCCTCAATGAATCCGCATAGGCTATGAAGAGGGCTTTCAAAAGGCGCTTGGCTCTGTTGCGTTGGACCGCTTTACCCACTTTCTTGCTCGCTACGAAACCCACACGGACTTGGCTGTTCGGTACAAAGAAAAGAACGAAAAAGGGCGTATGGAACGCCCGTCCGTTTTTATAGACTCTATCGAACTCCCGTCTGGTTTTGAGAGTCTGAAAGCCTTTTATACGGCCAATCTTTTTCTACCTTTGGCTCGTCTGGCGTTGATCACTTTTCGGCCGTTTTTGGTTTTCATTCTCGCACGGAATCCATGGGTTCGTTTTCGTCTGGTGTTGTGAGGCTGGTAGGTTCTTTTCATACAGGTTCCTTTGGTTGTGATTTTTGGAACCCAAGTCTACAAAAAAAGAGCTTAAAAGTTAGTAAATGGGGGATTTTAGGAGATGGGCGAGAGGTTAGATCCTCTGCCCGTTGACATAGATCACCACTTGATCGCCTTCGGCATCGAATTTGACCGTATCGCCCTCTTTGACCTTGTCTTCGAGGATCAGCTCGGCCAATTTGTCTTCGACCAATTCATAAAGCGCTCGTTTGAGCGGTCTCGCCCCATAGACCGGATCGAAACCAGCTTTGGCGACCAACTTCTTGGCGCTTTCGGTAAGCTCGAGCTTGATATCTCGCTCTTTGAGCTTTTCTTGAATCTTTTTGAACAAGATATCCACGATCTTGACGATCTCTTGTTCGCCAAGTGGGTTGAAGATCACGATATCGTCCAGTCGGTTCAAGAACTCTGGCTTGAAGTAGCGTTTGAGCTCATCTTTGACCGCCTTTTCTCTATCTTCTGGATCTTTGAACTCCATGATCTTGTCACTGGCGATGTTGCTGGTCATGATGATGATGGTATTTCTAAAGTCGACAGTCACACCTTTGTTGTCTGTAAGACGTCCATCATCGAGTACCTGCAACAAGATATTGAACACATCTGGATGCGCCTTTTCGATCTCGTCGAAGAGCACTACGCTATAAGGCTTTCTGCGTACCGCTTCGGTGAGCTGTCCACCCTCTTCGTATCCTACATATCCTGGAGGCGCACCTACAAGGCGACTTACCGCATGTTTTTCCATATATTCACTCATATCGATACGTATGAGCGCTTTTTCGGTATCGAACAAAAATCTGGCCAATGTCTTGGCGGTCTCTGTCTTACCTACACCAGTAGGTCCAAGGAACATAAAGCTTCCGATGGGTCTGTTGGTATCGGAAAGCCCCGCTTTGTTTCGCTTGATGGCACGTGCCACCGCTTTGATCGCCTGATCTTGCCCCACTACGTATTTGCGTAGCTCATCTTCGATATGCAAGATCTTCTCTTTTTCGCTTTGGAGCAT